>NZ_CP012152.1:2680000-2803668 GCF_001187595.1 Anoxybacillus gonensis | reverse complement strand
GCCGCTCTCCCTCCTTCTCCGCGCGGGTGTTCAACATTTGTATAACTTTGTCTATAAAAAAAATTTTTTTCGACAGTTTTCACCGATTGTGGACAAATATTTACACAGGATGTGGACGGAACTGTCCACACATTATCCACATTTTGTGGATAATGAAAAAAACTTATAGAATTATCCAGAGTAAAAACAACAATATAATAGCAGATAAATACTTATGTTGCAATGGGTTTAAAAGATTATCCACAAAACGAAAAAGATGTGAAAAAATTTTATCCACAAGGTTATAAGATGTGAAAAACTTGTCGATAAATGTTGTGGATACGAAAAAACCGACAAAAAATTTATCCACAACAATAATCACAAGATAGTCAAAAAAAGATACTCCTGGAGTAGTTGACATTTCTCTAAATTTCTCACTATAATTAGAAAGACTGTCTTTTAACAGTTATTCCTCAGGGAGGTGTCATATATGAAAAGAACGTATCAACCAAATAAGCGGAAGCGTAGTAAAGTACACGGTTTCCGTGCGCGCATGAGCACAAAGAACGGAAGAAAAGTTCTTGCTCGCCGTCGTCGTAAAGGAAGAAAAGTATTATCTGCATAGGCCACTGAACGATCAGTGGTCTTTTTTCTAACGGGAGTTACGATCGAGGTGTGATTGAGACACATGAAAAAAAAATATCGCATAAAAAAAAATGATGAGTTTCAAGAAGTATTTCAACGAGGAACATCGGTAGCGAATCGGCAGTTTGTCGTATACGTTTTAGATCAACCGGGACAATCGTATTTTCGCATTGGGTTATCCGTTAGCAAAAAAATTGGAAAAGCAGTCGTTCGGAATCGGGTGAAGCGTTATATTCGCCAAGTGTTTCACGAAGAACGTGATCGGATCGAAGCGGGAAAAGATTATGTCATTATTGCGCGAATGCCAGTAGCTACGATGGAGTATGAAGAGGTAAAAAAAAGTTTATTACATGTTTTGAGACGGGCAAACGTTTTTCATTAGCGATATGTTAAAATATTTCGTGGAACGTATAAAGTAAGGGGGAAAAACGAGTGAAAAAAAGGCAAGTCGCATGGTTGTTTTTACTTCTTGCTGTTGTGTTAGCAGGATGTTCAGAAATTAACCAGCCAATTACCGCGGAAAGTAAAGGATTTTGGAACGAGTACATCGTCTATCCACTATCTTGGTTAATTACATACACATCTGAGTTATTTGGCTCCAATTACGGCTTAGGGATTATTGTGGTGACGATTTTAATTCGTTTAGCTATTTTGCCGCTAATGGTCCAACAAACGAGAAATTCTAAAGCAATGCAAGCGTTACAACCAGAACTGCAAAAACTTCGTGAAAAATATAGTTCAAAAGATGCGCAAACGCAACAAAAACTGCAACAGGAAACGATGTTGCTTTTCCAAAAGCACGGTGTGAATCCGTTAGCAGGGTGTTTGCCGTTATTCATTCAAATGCCGATTTTAATTGGATTTTACCACGCTATTATGCGCACAGAAGAAATTGCACGCCATAACTTTTTATGGTTTGACTTAGGGGAAAAAGACCCATTCTATATCTTGCCGCTTGTGGCAGGGGTAACGACATTTATTCAACAAAAGATGATGATGGCGGGCACGGAACAACAAAATCCGCAAATGGCAATGATGCTTTGGTTAATGCCAATTATGGTCGTTGTATTTGCGATTAACTTTCCAGCCGCGCTCTCGCTTTATTGGGTTGTCGGAAACTTGTTTATGATTGCACAAACGTATTTCATTAAAGGACCAGACTTAAAAGCAACAAAACAAGCTGGGGGAACAGGAAAGTGAAACGAGTGACGGTGAGTGGCCAAACGGTAGAAGAGGCAGTAGAAAAAGCGCTAGCGCAATTACATGTGCCGAAAGAAGCGGTCGATATTGTTGTTGTTCAACAAGAAAAAAGGCCGTTTCTCGGCTTTTTCGGTGGAAAAGAAGCGGTCGTTGAAGTAACGATTAGCAATCCGTTTTCTTGTGTGGAATCATTTTTAAAACATGTGCTTGAGCAAATGAATGTCCGTGTCACTCTTTCTTATCAAGTGGAGGAAGACCGTTTCATCGTTTCACTTTCCGGACAAGATGTAGCACGAGTAATTGGAAGACACGGTCAAACACTTAATGCTTTACAATTATTGGCACAAGGAGTTTTAAACCGTTGCACCGATCGTCCGCTTCATGTTGTGATTGATGCGGAAGGGTATCGGAAACGAAGAGAAGAGACGCTCGTTCGTTTAGCGAAAAATATGGCGAAAAAGGCGATTCAAACGGGACAAGATATTTCGTTAGAGCCAATGAGTGCATGGGAGCGGAAAGTCATTCATACAGCGTTAAGCGATGATGAAAGGATACAAACGTTTTCAGCTGGGGCGGAGCCGCATCGTCATGTCGTTATTTCACTAAAACGATAAACATTCTCTAGGGGAAGTCGTTCCTAGAGAATTTTTTTTGTAAATGGAAACGTGACGTGTATGTTGTTATTCACATGTGGATAAGTTAAAATTTATTTGATTATCATTGTGAGGAAAACATACATGATATAGATTGTGGATATTTTTGTTTATGAAAGAAGGTGAACAAGGTGGAATTTGATACAATTGCAGCGATTTCAACTCCGATGGGGGAAGGGGCGATTGCGATCGTCCGTTTAAGTGGGGATGAAGCGATAAAAATTGTTGATCAACTGTTTGTCGGTGTTGGGGGGAAGAAGCTAAAAGACGTCCCATCTCATACGATCCATTACGGGCATATTGTGCATCCAGAGACGAAAGAAACAGTTGAAGAAGTGATGGTAACAGTAATGAGAGCTCCAAAAACGTTTACACGTGAAGATGTGGTTGAAATTAATTGCCATGGGGGGCTTGTTTCTGTTAACCGCGTGCTTCAGCTCGTGTTAGCGCATGGAGCTCGTCTAGCACAACCCGGAGAATTTACAAAAAGAGCTTTTTTAAACGGGCGTATCGATTTATCACAAGCAGAAGCGGTAATGGATTTAATTCGTGCAAAAACCGATCGGGCGATGGCTGTCGCATTGAACCAGATGGAAGGACGTTTGTCGAAACTCATTCGTCGATTACGTCAAACGATTTTAGAGACGTTAGCGCATGTCGAAGTAAATATTGATTACCCTGAATATGATGATGTCGAAGAAATGACGCATCGGTTGTTGCTTGAAAAGGCAACAGAAGTGAAAAATGAAATTGAGCGACTGTTACAAACGGCACAGCAAGGAAAAGTGTTACGAGACGGATTAGCAACAGTCATTGTCGGGCGACCGAACGTTGGAAAATCATCGCTATTAAACAGCTTAGCCCACGAAAACCGCGCGATTGTCACTGACATCCCCGGTACAACGAGAGATGTCATTGAGGAGTACGTCAACGTTCGAGGTGTGCCGCTCCGTCTATTAGATACGGCAGGTATTCGTGAAACAGAAGATATTGTTGAGCGAATTGGCGTTGAGCGGTCACGGAAAGTGTTAAAAGAGGCAGATTTAATTTTACTCGTCCTCAACTACAACGAACCGTTAACGGAAGAAGATGAACGATTGTTCGAAGCGGTCAAAGGAATGGACGCGATTGTAATTGTCAATAAAACGGATTTGCCGAAACGAATCGATATGGAGCGAGTGCAACAATTGGCGCAAGGCGCACCGATCATTACCACATCGTTGTTAGAAGAAAGAGGAATCGACCAACTAGAAGAGGCGATTGCCTCATTATTTTTCAGCGGAGATGTGGAGGCGCGCGATTTAACGTATGTATCAAACTCGCGCCATATTGCGTTATTGACGCAAGCGAAAAAAGCGATTGAAGAAGCGATTGACGGCATTGAATCAAGTATGCCAATTGATATCGTGCAAATTGATTTAACGAGAGCGTGGGAATTGTTAGGTGAAATTATTGGAGATACGGTGCACGAAAGCTTAATTGATCAATTGTTTGCACAATTTTGTTTAGGAAAATAAGGAGGGTATTTATGCATTACGAGGCAGGATCTTATGATGTCATCGTCGTAGGTGCCGGTCATGCGGGATGTGAAGCAGCGCTTGCTGCTGCGCGCATGGGAGCGAGTACGTTAGTGATCACACTGAATCTTGATATGATTGCTTTTATGCCATGTAACCCATCTATCGGCGGTCCTGCAAAAGGCATCGTCGTTCGCGAAATTGATGCGCTAGGCGGGGAAATGGGGAAAAATATCGACAAAACGCATATTCAAATGCGTATGTTGAATACAGGAAAAGGACCTGCTGTGCGAGCGTTACGTGCACAAGCAGATAAATTTTTATATCAACAAGAAATGAAAAAAACGCTCGAAAATCAAGAGAATTTAACATTATTGCAAGGAAAAGTAGAAAAATTAATCGTAGAAGACGGTGTATGTAAAGGAGTAATTACGCATACAGGTGCCCGTTATTATGCCAAGGCTGTCGTCATTACGACAGGAACGTTTTTACGCGGTGAAATTATTATCGGAGACATTAAATATTCAAGTGGTCCAAACAATCAACAGCCATCGATTAAGCTTTCAGAACATTTAGAGGAACTCGGTTTTGAACTTGTTCGCTTTAAAACAGGGACGCCACCGCGGGTTAATAGCCATACGATTGATTACAGCAAAACAGAAATTCAGCCAGGCGATGAAGTGCCGCGCGCCTTTTCATATGAGACGAAACAATATATTACCGATCAACTCCCTTGTTGGCTCACTTATACGACAGAGGAGACGCACCGAATTATCGATGAAAATTTACATTTGTCGCCGATGTATTCAGGGATGATTAAAGGGACAGGTCCGCGTTACTGCCCATCGATTGAAGATAAAATCGTTCGTTTCCATGACAAGCCACGTCACCAAATTTTCCTTGAACCAGAAGGAAGACATACGCAAGAAGTGTATGTGCAAGGTTTGTCTACAAGCTTGCCAGAGCATATTCAACGCCAAATGTTAGCGACAATACCAGGGTTAGAAAAAGCGCAACTCATGCGAGCTGGCTATGCAATTGAATATGATGCCATCGTTCCAACGCAACTATGGCCAACGTTAGAAACAAAGGTCGTTCAACGGTTATATACAGCAGGGCAAATTAATGGGACATCAGGATATGAAGAGGCGGCTGGTCAAGGGCTTATTGCCGGCATTAATGCGGCATGCAAAGCGCTCGGAAAAGAGGAGTTAATTTTAAGTCGCTCAGAAGCATATATTGGCGTTTTAATTGACGATCTTGTTACAAAGGGAACGAACGAGCCGTACCGCTTGTTAACATCTCGTGCGGAATATCGCCTTTTATTGCGTCATGACAATGCAGATTTACGTTTAACAGAAATTGGTTATAGACTCGGTTTAATTTCACAAGAGCGATATGAAAAGTTTATAGCGAAAAAAGAAGCGATCGAAGCAGAAAAGAAACGTTTAAAATCGTACATTATTAAACCGACGCCGCAAGTGCAAGAAATGATTCGCAACGTCGGGGGAAGCGAATTAAAAGACGGCATTCGAGCAGCCGACTTGTTAAAGCGTCCAGAAATGACGTATGAGCATATTCAAATGATTGCACCGGCGGAACAACCGATTGATCCTGAAGTAGCGGAACAAGTAGAAATTCAAATTAAGTACGAAGGGTATATTGAAAAATCGCTACAACAAGTTGAAAAATTAAAGAAAATGGAGAATAAAAAAATTCCAGAAGACATTGATTACGATGCGATTACAGGGTTGGCGACAGAGGCGCGACAAAAATTAAAACAAGTTCGCCCGCTTTCTATTGCGCAAGCATCGCGCATTTCAGGAGTCAATCCAGCGGATATTTCAATTTTATTAGTTTATTTAGAGCAGGGAAAAATCGCACGCGTGTCAAATGAATAAAGAGGGATGAACGATGGATGTAAATACATTTAAACAAATGTTAGAGGAGAAAGGGATTTGGCTTTCTCCTCAACAACTCGCTCAGTTTGAAACATATTATCAACTGCTTGTCGAATGGAATGAAAAAATGAATTTGACGGCTATTACAGACAAAGAAGGCGTATATTTAAAACATTTTTTTGATTCCATTACACCTGCTTTTTATTACGACTTCTCGCGGCCGTTATCTATTTGCGATGTTGGGGCGGGGGCAGGGTTTCCGAGCATACCGTTAAAAATTTGCTTTCCTCACCTACATGTATCAATTGTCGATTCATTGCAAAAAAGAATTACGTTTCTCAATCATTTAGCTGCGCAACTTCAGCTTGAAGGAGTAGCTTTTTATCATGATCGTGCTGAAACGTTTGGACAAAAAACGGTCCGTGAGTCGTTTGATGTCGTCATGGCTCGTGCTGTCGCGCGGTTGTCTGTGCTAAGTGAACTTTGTTTGCCGCTTGTAAAAGTAGGCGGGACGTTTATTGCGATGAAAGGAGCATCCGCACATGAAGAGCTTGAGCAAGGGAATACAGCGATCCGCGTGCTAGGCGGTGAAGTGACAAAAGTAGAACAATTTTTATTGCCGATTGAGGAAAGTGAACGAGCGATTGTTTTTGTTGAAAAGAGACGAAAAACACCGAAGAAATATCCACGCAAACCAGGGGTACCAAACAAACTTCCAATTGAATGAATGTTTTGAGTTCTCAAAGGTGGTGTCAGGGGGAAATGAAGCATCCTTTTTCGCGCTTTTTTAGCTTTGGTGAGAAAGAGCAAGAAGAAATCGTTGTACCAAATGAAGAAATAAAACGAATAGCTATTTCACAAATTGTTCCAAACCGTTTTCAGCCACGGACCATTTTTGTTGAAGATAAAATTGACGAACTTGCTCAAACGATTCGAACACATGGAATGATTCAGCCAATTGTCGTTCGAGAATGTGAGGATGGGAAGTTCGAAATTATTGCCGGGGAACGAAGATGGCGGGCAGCGCAAAAACTTGGCTGGACGGATATCCCTGCCATTATTAAAAATTTAAACGATACGGAAACAGCTTCTGTTGCTTTAATTGAAAACTTACAGCGGGAAGAATTGACGCCCATTGAAGAAGCGATGGCTTACGCTCGCTTGCTAGAATTGCATCATTTAACGCAAGAAGCGTTAGCGCAACGGCTCGGGAAAGGACAATCGACGATTGCCAACAAACTTCGCTTATTAAAGCTGCCTCAAGAAGTACAAGATGCATTATTGCAACGTCAAATTACAGAGCGACATGCTCGCGCTTTGATTGTGCTAAAAGACTACAATAAACAGTTAAAATTGCTTGAGGAAATTATCCAAAAGCAATTAAACGTGAAGCAAACAGAAGATCGAGTGGCGAAAATGTTAGAAGATGAGAATGAAAAACGTCCGAAACCGAAGCGAAAATCGTTAAGTAAAGATATGCGCATCGCTGTCAATACGATTCGTCAGTCGTTAACGATGGTCGCTGATAGTGGTGTTGCTATTGATTCGGAAGAGGAAGAGTTTGAAGACTATTACCAAATTACAATCCGCATCCCGAAAAGACAAAAATAGTACCTCATCAAAAACGACGATGAGGTTTTCTTTTTGTATATGAAAATATTGAAAAATTCATGATACAATAAAAGTATTATAGGTAAAGGATGGGGAGCATTGTGGGGAAAATTATTGCGATTGCTAATCAAAAAGGCGGTGTTGGGAAAACGACAACGGCGGTAAATTTATCGGCGTGTTTAGCTCATATGGGAAAGAAAACGTTACTTGTCGATATTGATCCGCAAGGAAATGCGACAAGTGGCATTGGTGTGGAAAAACATGAAATTGAACAATGTGCATACGACTTATTAGTGGAGGAAGTGGATGTACGTCAAGTCATTCGCCCGACAAATATTGAGCGATTGCACATCATTCCTGCCACTATTCAATTAGCAGGAGCTGAGATTGAGCTCGTTCCAATCGTTTCAAGGGAAGTGCGCTTACAAAAAGCATTAAGTCCAGTGAAAGAGATGTATGATTTTATTATTATCGACTGCCCACCTTCCCTCGGATTGTTGACGATTAACGCTTTAACTTCAGCTGATACAGTATTAATTCCTGTACAATGTGAATATTACGCATTGGAAGGATTGAGTCAACTATTAAATACGATTCGTCTTGTGCAAAAACATTTAAATTCAAATTTACGTATTGAAGGTGTATTGCTCACGATGTTTGATGCGCGCACAAACCTTGGTATTCAAGTGATTCAAGAAGTGAAGAAATATTTTCGTGAAAAAGTGTATGAAACGATTATACCACGCAATGTACGACTAAGTGAGGCACCAAGCCATGGGAAGCCAATTATTTTGTATGATGCGAAATCGCGGGGAGCGGAAGTATACGCAGACTTTGCGAAAGAGGTGATCGCAAATGGCTAAAGGGCTCGGAAAAGGCATTCATGCTCTTTTTACTAATTTAGAAGCGGAGAAAGGGGAAATGGTTCAAGAAATCGATATTCAACAACTTCGCCCTAATCCATATCAGCCGCGCAAAACGTTTGATGAACAAGCGCTAGAAGAATTAAAGCAATCGATTATGGAACACGGAATCGTTCAACCGCTCATCGTTCGCCAGACGATCAAAGGGTATGAAATTGTCGTAGGTGAGCGGCGTTTTCGAGCGGCGCAATTAGCAGGAATGAAAACTGTTCCAGCGGTTGTGCGTGAACTCTCGGACGATAAAATGATGGAGATTGCGTTGCTGGAAAATTTACAGCGCGAAGATTTAAATCCAATTGAAGAAGCAACAGCATATCAATTATTGCTTACGCGATGCAAATTAACGCAAGAAGAGTTAGCGAAACGTTTAGGAAAGAGCCGGCCGCATATTGCTAACCACCTTCGACTTCTTTCACTTCCAAGTGATGTTCAGCAAATGATTGAAGAAGGTACACTATCGATGGGACACGGTCGGGCGTTACTAGCATTAAAAAACAAACAGAAGCTTGCAGCTGTTATTCAACGAGTCATGCAAGAATCCCTTAATGTCCGACAACTTGAGGCGCTTATTCAACAGCTAAACAAAAATGTTCCACGTGAAACATCGAAAAAGAAAGAGGAAAAAAGCCTGTTTTTAGCGCAAAGTGAAGCGTTATTGCGCGAGCGTTTAGGAACAGCGGTATCTATTAAAAAACATCGGAAAAAAGGGAAAATTGAAATTGAATTTTTCTCTGAAGAAGATTTGACGCGTATTTTACAATTGTTGAATGCATACGATGAACAAATGGACGAATAGGATGTGACATCAATTGGCTTTACTCGGTACACTCGTTAACGGAATATGTATTATTATTGGGGCTCTATTAGGTGCTGTGTTTAAAAATATACCCGAGCGGATAAAATCTACGGTTATGAATGGAATTGGGCTTTCCGTTGTCGTCCTTGGTGTAAAAATGGGATTAGAAAGCGACCAATTTTTAATTGTTATTATTAGTTTAGTTTTCGGTGGAGTGCTAGGAGAAATATGGGATATTGAAGAAAAGCTTGAGAGATTAGGAGTTTGGGTAGAAAAAAGAATAGGATATGGAGCAGAAGGGGCAATTGCAAAAGGATTTGTGAGTGCCACGCTTTTGTTTGTTGTTGGTTCGATGGCTGTCGTCGGTGCGCTACATAGCGGATTAAGAGGCGATCATCTTATACTGTATACAAAATCGATTTTAGACGGCTTTGCGAGCATCATCTTAACCGCTACGTTTGGCATCGGCGTTCTTTTTTCAGCCATTCCTGTTGTTGTATATCAAGGTTCTATTGCCTTAATGGCTACGCAAATTGATCGGTTTATTCCGCCAAGCGCCCTCGAGGCATTTATTGCTGAATCGACCGCAACAGGCGGAATTTTAATTATGGCGATCGGATTAAATATGTTAAATCTTACGTCTGTTCGTGTAGCGAATTTATTGCCGAGCATTTTAGTTAATGCGTTAATTGTTGCTTTTATGCACATGTTATTCTGATAGTTTATATTTCAGCTCGTTTATCTTTAATGATGCGAATCGGTTTTGTTTTTTCAGCTGCATTCCGGCCTCATAAATACCTGTTGCAATCATTTCAGCCATATTCATTACTAAATGAAGTCGGGTGTTTTGTAGCACGAAAAACTCCATAAATCCGCTTACATTAACAATGCCAGTAATGTGAGCGTCACCGACAGAAGGGAGATTTTTATTGACAGCAGCTCCAGGTTTTAATGGACCTTTTTCAATGGAAATCATCCCGATGTTTTTTACGCGCCCGAGACAAGCATCGACGGCGATAATAAATGCATGTTTATGTTTTTGTTGAATGTCTTTTAGTTTATCTTCTAAATTCACCGCATGAATCGGATCTTTTAACGTTCCGTACACATAAAACGGCAACGATCCTTTTTGTTCAAGCATCGTGCCGACAAGTGGGCCAAGCGAATCGCCAGTCGAACGATCGGTACCGATGCAAACGATGACAACAGGCGTATGTGTAGAAGTTGGAAGCAAATATAAAATGGCCGATGCAAGTTGGGATACTGCATCCGGTTCATCGTAAAAAAATTTGTTTTGCATACGTTCGTTCCCTCCTTCAATGAAATGACGTGGTAACAGTATACGGAAAAATGTGAATATATATACATTGGACATCGTAGAAAGTTCGCGCGCTACAAATATAAGTGAAATACTGTTACAATAACTTATGCGCAAACAAATAAGCTTGTATAGGTCATTTTGCTACGATGGAGGTGCGATGAATGGAGCAAGTGCAAAAAATATACGGTCGTGTCGTTGAAAAAATTATCGAAGGTGAATGGCTCGTTACAGTTGGTGTCAGTTTGTTTAAAATGATAGTGATCATTCTCTTAGCATCAATTTTGCTGAAGGTTGTCAAATTAACGATCGCAAAGTTTTTTGCTGTTCGGCAAAAAGCACCGATTCGATTATCTGAACGAAGAGAAGCAACATTGATGCGCTTATTAAACAATATGGCTACGTATAGCATTTACTTTATTACGTTTATGATGATTTTAGACGCCTTTGGTGTCGATATTCGTGCCATTTTAGCTGGCGCTGGCATCGTTGGACTTGCTGTTGGTTTCGGGGCACAAAACCTTGTTCGCGATATTATTACCGGCTTTTTTATTATCCTTGAAGATCAGTTTGCGGTTGGAGACTATGTACGTATCGGTACATTTGAAGGACATGTAGAAGAAATTGGTTTACGTACGACGAAGCTGAAAAGTTTTACAGGTGAAGTGCATATTTTGCCGAATGGGTCGATTACGCAAGTGACAAACTTTTCTTTAAATAATAGCGTGGCGGTTGTTGATGTAGGTATTGCTTATGAAGGTGATTTAGAAAAGGCGGAAGCTGTTATTCGTGAAGTGTTACAAGAAATGCCAAACAAATATGAAGATATTGTGAGCCCGCCAGAATTATTAGGCGTGCAAAATTTAGGACCGTCTGAAGTCATCATGCGCATTACGTGTGAAACGAAGCCGATGCGTCATTGGCATATCGCGCGCGCCTTGCGAAAAGAAATTAAGCTTCGTTTGGACGAGCGTGGCATTGAAATTCCGTTTCCTCGTTTAGTTCTTTATAATCGTGAACAACAAGCGGAACGTGCTTAAACAACGGAAAGGAGTGTGCTATATTGAATAAAGAGTATGGCATGCATGATATCGTCGAAATGAAAAAGGCGCATCCTTGTGGGACAAATCGTTGGAAGATCATTCGAATGGGCATGGATATTCGCATCAAATGTGAAGGATGCGGTCATAGCGTTTTGTTACCACGGAAAGAATTCGAAAGAAAAATGAAAAAAGTGCTTGTCAAACATGAGGAATAGATGAAGAGAGGAGTATGATGATGGGTTTAACAGCAGGGATTGTTGGTCTTCCGAACGTCGGAAAATCAACGTTGTTTAATGCGATTACAAAAGCAGGTGCCGAATCTGCCAACTATCCGTTTTGTACGATCGAACCAAACGTGGGGATCGTTGAAGTGCCAGATGAGCGACTAAAAACGTTGACAAAACTATTTAATCCAAAACGTACAGTTCCAACAGTATTTGAGTTTACAGATATTGCTGGTATTGTTAAAGGTGCTAGTAAAGGTGAGGGATTAGGAAATAAGTTTTTGTCGCATATTCGTCAAGTTGATGCGATCTGCCAAGTTGTGCGCTGTTTTGCTGATGAAAATATTACGCATGTGGCTGGAAAAGTCGATCCGATTGCCGATATTGAAACGATTAATTTAGAGCTTATTTTTGCTGACTTAGAAACCGTAGATAAGCGAATAGACCGCGTTGGAAAAATGGCTAAACAAAAAGATAAAGAAGCGGTGTTCGAATACGACATTTTAAGCCGTCTAAAGGAAACGTTTGAAGCAGGAAAACCAGCTAGAACACTTTCGTTTACAGAAGAAGAAATGAAAGTGGTAAAGCAATTGCATTTATTAACGATTAAACCGATGTTGTACGTTGCGAACGTTGGTGAAGAAGATTTAGCTGATCCGAACAGCAATGAGTACGTCCAACAAGTAAAAGCGTTCGCAAAAGAGGACAACGCAGAAGTGATCGTCGTTTGCGCTAAAGTCGAGGCGGAGATGGCAGAATTGGACGATGAAGAAAAAGAGATGTTTTTACAAGAACTCGGTATCGAACAATCTGGTTTAGACCAACTCATTCGCGCCTCATATAGCTTGCTTGGGTTAGCGACGTACTTTACAGCGGGTGAACAAGAAGTGCGCGCATGGACGTTCCGTAAAGGAATGAAGGCACCACAATGTGCAGGCATTATTCATTCTGATTTTGAACGAGGGTTTATTCGAGCAGAAACGGTATCATACGAAGATTTAGTGGCAGCAGGATCGATGGCGGCTGCTCGTGAAGCTGGAAAAGTACGCTTGGAAGGCAAAGATTACGAAGTGCAAGATGGCGATATTATTCATTTCCGTTTTAATGTCTAATCTTGCATACGAAAGTTGTTCATGATATAATCAACAAATGTGAGTAATGATATATTGCTCCTTGCTCTGTATAGAGCCGTGTAGACCAAAAGGAGGTGACTGTGATGAGAAAGTACGAAATTATGTACATTATCCGTCCAAACATGGAAGAAGAAGCGAGAAAAGCAGTTGTTGAGCGTTTTAATAACGTGTTAACTGAAAATGGCGCAGAAATTACAAATGTAAAAGAATGGGGTAAGCGTCGTCTCGCTTATGAAATTGAAAAATTCCGTGACGGTTACTACATGATTTTAAACGTTGTTGCGAAACCAGCAGCGGTTCAAGAATTTGACCGTTTAGCACGCATCAGCGAAGATATCATTCGTCATATCGTCGTGAAGGAAGAAGAATAATTTCCTCATGAATAGGAGTGGTTCTGATGATTAATCGCGTAATTCTCGTCGGAAGACTGACGAAAGATCCGGAATTACGCTATACTCCAAATGGAGTTGCTGTTGCCACGTTTACGCTAGCGGTAAACCGAACATATACAAACCAACAAGGTGAACGTGAAACAGATTTTATTAACTGTATCGTTTGGCGCCGGCAAGCTGAAAATGTGGCGAACTATTTGAAAAAAGGTAGTTTAGCTGGATTAGAAGGTCGAATTCAAACGAGATCATATGAAAACCAAGAAGGAAAAAAAGTGTATGTGACAGAGGTTGTCGCCGATAGCGTGCAGTTTTTAGAGCCGCGAGGTGGCGGTGAGCAACGTGGCATGGCATCAGGCAGCTATGGCGAGCCGTTTCCATTTGGATCAAATCAGAACCCGAACCAAGGACGTAGCAGCGGATTTAGTCGAATTGATGATGATCCATTTGCGAACGATGGACAACCAATCGACATATCGGATGATGATTTGCCGTTTTAATATACATGATCAACGAAAGGAGGATACACGATGGCAGGACGTAAAGGTGGACGCACAAAACGTCGTAAAGTTTGCTACTTTACAGCAAACGGAATTACACACATCGACTACAAAGATGTCGACACATTAAAGAAATTCATTTCTGAGCGCGGTAAAATTTTACCTCGTCGCGTAACAGGTACGAGCGCAAAATATCAACGTAAATTAACAATTGCGATCAAGCGTGCTCGTCAAATGGCTTTATTACCATACGTTGCGGGCGAATAAAAAGAAAAAGCAGTAAGGGGGACGGAGCCTTACTGCTTTTTGTTTTCAAGGAGGGAAAAAAGTGAAAAACGCGCGTGTATTAACAGAAGGGGCTGTGCAACTCGCCATTTTTACAGTGCTTCTTTTACTTAGTTTATATATGCCTGTATTCGGGATGGTTGCTACGTTTTTTTTAGCAATTCCATTTCTTTTATTTACGATGCGCCATACATATAAAAATGGCTTGTTTTTACTTGCTGCATCATTTATTCCATCCATTTGGTTCGGTTCACTTTTCTCTGTTCCGATGACATTTATGTTTGCAAGTAGTGGAGTGGCCATGGGGCATGTATGGCGAAAACATGGTGAAAAATACGCCGTTTTGCTCGTTGGTACGCTCTCTTTTTTAGTCAGCATGATCATCATTTATGCGGGTTCTGTTTTATTTTTTGACATTCACATTGGTAAACAAATTGAAGGAATCATGCAACAATCGTTTCAAAGTGCACAAAACATATTAGAAAAAATCGGGCAACAAGCGAACGACCAATTTGAAAAAACGATGAAACAAACGATGGATGTTGTTATCGATTTGTTGCCGACGGCGTTCGTTTTTGCTGCCGCATGTTTTGCTTGGATTACTCAACAAGCTGCCTTGCCTATTTTAAAGCGATTAAATATGCCGATTGGCAACTGGCAACCGTTTCGGGAACTCGTTTTACCAAAAAGCTTATTGTGGTACTATTTAGCGACAATGCTTTTATTATTTTTTCCGATCGGGCACGATTCATTTCTTTACATTATACTCATCAACTTATTTCAAATTTTGCAGTTGCTTATGATGATCCAAGGGTTCTCGTTCATTTTTTATTGGACGCATCATAAACATATGGGACGTAAAGGGGCCATTGCCATTGTTGTTCTATCGCTATTTTTCCCTTTTTTACTTCACCTCGTGCGAATATTAGGTATAATTGATTTAGGATTTGATTTGCGAAAGAGGTTGAAAGATTAATGACGCAAGGAGCTGACGTTCATGTCCAGTTTGTATGAAAAGCAGAGGCATCGCTATCCCTTGTATGTTTTAATTGGTATTACGTTCATATTGCTTGTTATCGTGACGTACTTTGAATGGGTAATTGGGATAGTTGCTGCTGTGCTCCTTGGACCGACGTTATTTCACGTATTTCGATCGTATAAAGTCGCTCAAGAGGAAATTGAAGATTATATTTCTACCCTTTCTTACCGCATTAAAAAAGTTGGAGAAGAAGCGTTAATGGGTATGCCGATTGGCATCATGCTCATTAACGATGAGCTGGAAATTGAGTGGACAAACACTTTTCTATCTTCTTGTTTTGGAGTGGATACGTTAGTTGGCCAATCGTTATATGATGTTGCTGAGCAACTTGTTCCGTTAATGAAAAAAGAGGCAACCGAAGAAGTCATTACGTTACATGATCGAACGTTTAAAGTAATCATTCGGCGAGAAGAGAGGTTACTTTACTTTTTTGATATTACTGAACAAGCAGAACTAGAGAAAAAATACGAGCAAGAAAAAATCGTATTAGGAGTCATCTTTCTCGACAATTACGATGATGTAACGCAAGGAATGGACGATCAAACGAAAAGCCAGCTCAATAGTCAAGTGACGTCCATTTTAAACAGATGGGCGAGCGAATACGGGTTATTTTTAAAACGTACGTCGTCTGATCGATTTGTCGCTGTGTTAAATGAACATATTTTACAACAGCTAGAGAAAAATAAATTTTCTGTTTTAGATGAAGTGCGTGAGCAAACAGCGAAAAATCATGTGCCGTTAACGTTAAGTATCGGTATTGGAACAAATTCTCCTTCTTTGCCGGAATTAGGGGCATTGGCTCAGTCTAGTTTAGATTTAGCGCTTGGACGTGGTGGCGACCAAGTAGCGATTAAACAACCGAATGGCAAAGTGAAATTTTACGGCGGGAAAACAAATCCAATGGAAAAACGGACAAGAGTTCGGGCCCGCGTCATATCACATGCGCTAAAAGAGCTCATTTTAGAAAGTGAACAAGTGTTTATTATGGGACATAAATATCCCGATATGGACGCCATTGGTGCTGCCATCGGTATTTTAAAAGTGGCTCAAATGAATCAAAAAGAAGCGTTTATTATTATTGATTCGAGCCGCATTGATTCTGGGGTACAACGGTTGCTTGAGGCGGTCAAAAAGCAGACGGAACTTTGGTCTCGCTTTATTTCCCCTGAACAAGCATTAGAGTTAGCGACAGAAGATACGTTGCTCGTTGTCGTCGATACACATAAACCTTCTCTTGTGATTGAAGAACGGCTATTGTTGCGACTAGATCGGGTTGTAGTCATTGATCATCATCGTCGCGGTGAAGAATTCATTCAAGATCCGATTCTCGTTTATATGGAACCGTATGCGTCATCAACGTCAGAGTTAGTGACGGAATTGCTAGAATATCAACCGAAACGTTCGAAGCTTTCTATGCTTGAGGCGACAGCTTTATTAGCTGGGATTGTCGTTGATACGAAAAGTTTTACGTTGCGCACAGGATCACGAACGTTTGATGCCGCTTCATATTTACGGGCGCAAGGGGCGGATACAACACTTGTCCAAAAATTGTTAAAAGAAAATATTGAGCATTATATTAAACGTGCTAAAATAATTGAGAACGCTATCATTGATGAGCACGGTTTTGCGATTGCGAAAGGAAATGTGAACGAAGCGTATGATCCTGTTTTAATCGCTCAAGCAGCCGATACGTTATTATCTTTGCATGGTGTTGTCGCTTCGTTTGTCATCTCGAAGCGAAACGATCAAACGATTGGAATTAGCGCTCGTTCATTGGGAGATGTCAACGTTCAGTTAATTATGGAAAAACTTGATGGCGGAGGCCATTTAACGAATGCGGCGACTCAGCTTACCAATGTAACGATTGACGAAGCCGAAAAACGATTGCGAGCAGCTATTCGAGAATATATTGAAGGAGGTAAAGAAACATGAAAGTAATCTTTTTA
Source organism: Anoxybacillus gonensis (assembly GCF_001187595.1). Classification (GTDB taxonomy): domain Bacteria; phylum Bacillota; class Bacilli; order Bacillales; family Anoxybacillaceae; genus Anoxybacillus; species Anoxybacillus gonensis. The sequence continues at coordinate 2,786,566 of NZ_CP012152.1, read as the reverse complement.
AAAGACGTGAAAGGAAAAGGGAAAAAAGGAGAAGTAAAAAACGTTGCAGATGGTTATGCGCAAAACTTTTTATTTAAACAAGGTCTTGCGATTGAAGCAACGCCGGCGAACTTAAAAGCGTTAGAAGCGCAAAAAAATAAACAAAAGAAAGAAGCGGAAGAAGAATTAGCCCGCGCAAAACAATTGAAAGAAAAAATCGATACATTAACTGTGGAATTGTTTGCGAAAGCTGGTGAGGGAGGTCGTTTATTCGGTTCGATCACAAGCAAACAAATTGCTGAAGCGCTCCAGCAACAACATGACATTAAGATTGATAAACGTAAAATTGAATTAGATGATGCGATTCGGGCGCTTGGATATACGAATGTACCGGTTAAGCTTCATCCAGAAGTGACTGCGACATTAAAAGTACATGTGCAAGAGCAAAAGTAATGAAATGTGATTTTATGCCGGATTTTTTCCGTGCATATAATCACATTTTTCTTATGAGAAAGGATGGTGAGCGTATATGAACGACGTATTTGCTGATCGACTCCCCCCACAAAATATTGAAGCTGAGCAAGCTGTGCTCGGAGCAATTTTATTGGAGCCATCAGCGCTCACAACCGCTTCAGAAATATTAATTCCCGAAGATTTTTATCGAGCTGCCCATCAAAAAATTTTCCGGACGATGTTGCAACTATCTGATCGTGGTGAACCAGTCGATTTAGTGACCGTTACATCAGAACTAGCAGATGCGAATGCCCTTGAAGAAATAGGGGGCGTTTCATATTTAACCGAGCTAGCGAATGCTGTTCCAACGGCGGCAAATGTACAATATTATGCGAAAATTGTAGAAGAAAAGTCCATTTTACGCCGTTTAATTCGTACAGCTACATCAATTGCCCAAGACGGCTATACGCGGGAAGATGAAGTAGAAGATGTGTTAAATGAAGCGGAGCGCAAAATTTTAGAAGTATCGCAACGAAAAAATACGAGCGGATTTCAAAATATAAAAGATGTGCTCGTTCAAGCATACGATAACATTGAAATGCTTCATAATCGCAAGGGTGAAATCACTGGAATTCCGACTGGATTTATTGAACTAGATCGGATGACGGCAGGGTTTCAACGAAGCGATTTTATTATTGTTGCTGCTCGTCCATCTGTCGGAAAAACTGCATTTGCATTAAATATTGCGCAAAATGTGGCGACGCGTACGGGTGAGAATGTGGCCATTTTCAGCTTAGAAATGGGTGCGCAACAGCTTGTGATGCGTATGCTTTGTGCAGAAGGAAACATTAACGCTCAAAACTTGCGGACGGGCAAACTCACACCGGAAGACTGGGGAAAGTTAACGATGGCGATGGGAAGCCTGTCAAATGCCGGTATTTTTATTGACGATACGCCGAACATTCGCGTAAGTGAAATTCGTGCCAAGTGTCGCCGCTTAAAACAAGAACAAGGACTTGGAATGGTATTAATCGATTACTTACAGCTTATTCAAGGAAGTGGACGAAACCGCGAAAATCGTCAACAAGAAGTATCGGAAATTTCTCGCTCGCTAAAAGCGTTAGCTCGTGAATTAGATGTTCCTGTCATCGCTTTATCTCAGCTTTCTCGTAGCGTAGAGCAGCGCCAAGATAAACGCCCGATGATGTCTGACTTGCGTGAATCAGGAAGTATTGAGCAAGATGCCGATATTGTCGCTTTTTTATATCGTGATGATTATTACGATAAAGAATCGGAAAACAAAAATATCATTGAAATTATTATCGCAAAACAACGGAACGGTCCGGTTGGTACTGTACAGCTTGCTTTTGTTAAAGAGTATAACAAGTTTGTCAACTTAGAGCGCCGCTTCGATGATGCAAACGTTCCGCCTGGAGCTTAATTGAATACGAATAAAAATGATAAAAACATATATAAATGTTCGGTTTTTTATTGATTTTTTGTAGTTGATTTGGTACACTTACTTTGTTTGGAATTGATGAAGCGGAGGTGCTCGCCATGTCTTCAGTTGTTGTTGTTGGAACACAATGGGGCGATGAAGGAAAGGGTAAAATTACAGACTTTTTATCACAACATGCAGAAGTGATTGCACGATATCAGGGTGGAAATAACGCCGGACATACGATTGTATTTAACGGCGAAAAGTATAAATTACATTTAATTCCTTCTGGCATTTTTTATAAAGATAAAATTTGTGTCATTGGAAACGGAATGGTTGTTGATCCGAAAGCGCTTGTGCAAGAATTAGCGTATTTACATGAGCGTGGTGTAAGCACGGAAAATTTACGCATTAGCAACCGCGCACATGTGATCTTGCCTTATCATTTAAAGCTGGATGAAGTAGAAGAAGAACGAAAAGGGGCTAATAAAATCGGAACGACGAAAAAAGGAATTGGCCCTGCTTATATGGATAAAGCAGCACGTGTCGGCATCCGCATCGCAGATTTGCTCGACCGTGAAGTATTTGAAGAAAAATTAGCCCGTAATTTAGCGGAGAAAAACGTACTTTTTGAAAAAGTGTACGGTGTTGAAGGATTTAAATTAGAACACATTCTTGATGAATATTATGAATATGGACAACAAATTGCGAAGTATGTTTGCGATACGTCTGTCGTATTAAACGATGCGCTTGATGAAGGACGTCGTGTTTTATTTGAAGGCGCCCAAGGCGTCATGTTAGATATTGACCAAGGAACGTATCCGTTTGTTACGTCATCTAACCCGGTGGCTGGTGGGGTAACGATTGGTGCAGGTGTTGGTCCAACAAAAATTAAACATGTTGTTGGTGTAGCTAAAGCATATACAACACGTGTCGGTGATGGTCCGTTTCCAACTGAGTTAAACAATGAAATTGGTGACCGCATTCGCGAAGTAGGCCGCGAGTATGGAACGACGACAGGGCGCCCACGTCGCGTCGGTTGGTTCGATAGCGTTGTTGTTCGCCATGCCCGCCGAGTTAGCGGGATTACAGATTTATCTTTAAACTCAATCGACGTATTAACAGGTATTGAGACGTTAAAAATTTGCGTCGCTTATCGATATAAAGGACAGATCATAGAAGAGTTTCCGGCAAGCTTAAAAGTGCTAGCGGAATGCGAACCTGTATATGAAGAATTGCCAGGGTGGACAGAAGATATTACTGGCGTAAAAAGCTTAGACGAACTTCCAACTAATGCCCGCCGTTACGTTGAGCGCATTTCGCAATTGACAGGTATTCCGCTTTCTATTTTCTCTGTCGGACCAGACCGTTCTCAAACGAATGTTGTCCGTAACGTATATGCATAAGAAAAAACGTCGATGACTCGTTCGTCGACGTTTTTTTAAAAAAACTATTGTCTTTTTACTAATTATATAATAAAATAATAGATGTCTGTTAGAATACGGTTCCGTGGTGTAGGGGTTAACATGCCTGCCTGTCACGCAGGAGATCGCGGGTTCGAATCCCGTCGGAACCGCCATTTTTTTTATTAGCACGCTCGAATGGACTTCATTGATCAGGCACCGGCGTACCGCTCGAGCCGCATCTTGAGTAAGCAAACGGAGAGCGGGACGAAGGACGTTTGGTTTTCGAATAAATAAAGGATGAAGCTATAATCGATATGGCTCGGTAGCTCAGTCGGTAGAGCAAAGGACTGAAAATCCTTGTGTCGGCGGTTCGATTCCGTCCCGAGCCACTTGTAAGCATAGATACATATATGTGTCTATGCTTTTTTATTTTATAATAGTGACATGGTACACTATATGTAAATACGCCTTTTTGGGGGAGTGAACATAAATGGAGAAAAAAATTTTAGTTGTTGATGATGAAAAGCCGATTGCTGATATTTTGCAATTTAATTTAAGAAAAGAAGGATATGACGTATATTGTGCGTACGACGGTGTGGAGGCGTTACAAAAAGTAGAAGATATTCAACCGGATTTAATTTTATTAGATATTATGCTTCCGCAAAAAGATGGTATGGAAGTATGCCGCGAAATTCGTAAAAAATACGATATGCCGATCATTATGTTGACAGCAAAAGATTCTGAAATTGATAAAGTGCTCGGACTAGAGCTCGGTGCGGACGACTATGTAACGAAGCCATTTAGCACGCGCGAGTTGTTGGCACGCGTGAAAGCTAATTTGCGTCGCCATCAACAAAGCCAAGAACAAGATGTAAAAGAAATGAGCGAAATAAAAATTGGTTCGCTTACCATTCATCCAGACGCTTATATTGTATCTAAACGGGGAGAGGAAATTGAATTAACTCATCGCGAGTTTGAACTTCTTCACTATTTAGCGAAACATATCGGTCAAGTGATGACACGTGAACATTTACTTCAAACGGTATGGGGATACGATTATTTTGGCGATGTGCGTACCGTTGATGTAACGGTTCGACGTTTGCGTGAAAAAATCGAGGACAACCCTTCGCATCCAACGTGGATTGTGACAAGACGAGGGGTAGGATATTATTTACGAAATCCGGAACAGGAGTAACCGCATGAGAAAAGTAAGTATATTCCAATCGATTCACGTGAAATTTGCCTTGATTTATATTTTGCTTATTTTAATCGCAATGCAAATTATCGGGGCTTATTTCGTGCGTCAATTAGAGGCACAACTCGTTGAAAACTTTAAAAACTCGTTAAATGAGCGCGTGATTTTGCTCGCTTACAATATTGAACAAGAAATGAATAAAGAACGCGATAAAAAAAGTCCTACAATCGAAGAAGAGATTCGTGCAATTTTACAAGATTTCGTGTCACAAGATATTTCTGAAGTGCGCGTTATTGATAATAAAAGTAAAGTATTAGGAACATCGAATCCATACAATCAAAATATTGTCGGAAAACGGACGACAGATTTACTAATTAAACGAACGTTAGTTGCAGGCGAAATGACGGAAAAAATGCTTGTCGATCCGAAAACAGGGCACCGCATGTATATTTCCTCGACCCCAATTAAAGTAAAGAACGAAATGAAAGGGGCTATTTATGTTATCGCCTCGATGGAAAATGTTTTTGCACAAATGAGGCAAATTAATAACATTTTAGCGACCGGAACAGGAATCGCTTTAGTCATTACAGCGTTGTTAGGCATTTTACTAGCGCAAACGATTACTCGTCCCATTTCAGATATGCGTAAACAAGCATTAGCGATGGCAAAAGGTAATTTTTCACGAAAAGTAAAAGTATACGGGTATGATGAAATTGGACAGCTCGCGCTCAGTTTTAACAACTTAACGAAAAAATTGCAAGAAGCGCAAGCGACGACCGAAGGAGAGCGTCGTAAGTTAGAATCGGTATTGACGCATATGACAGATGGTGTGATCGCCACAGATAGAAAAGGGAGAATTATTTTAATTAATGATGCGGCGCTAAACATTTTAAATGTTTCACGTGAAACAGTGTTGTCTGCCCCTATTGTGAGCGTATTAGGATTAGACGAACAATACACGTTTGAAACGCTGCTGGAAGAGCGTGAAACGTTAATTTTAGATTTTAGTACAGAAGAAGAAATGTACATTTTACGCGCTTCTTTATCTGTTATTCAAAAAGAAAAAGGGTTTGTAAACGGGTTAATCGTTGTGTTGCACGATATTACAGAACATGAAAAAATTGATCGCGATCGTCGCGAGTTTGTCGCTAATGTTTCGCACGAGCTACGGACGCCGTTAACGACCATGCGCAGTTATTTAGAAGCGCTTGCGGACGGAGCATGGCGCGATGAGGAAATTGCTCCGCGATTTATTGAAGTGACACAAAATGAAACAGAGCGAATGATTCGTCTCGTCAACGATTTGTTGCAGCTTTCTAAGCTTGACAGCAAAGACTACAAATTGAAAAAGACGCGCGTTCATTTTATTCCATATTTTCATAAAGTGATCGATCGATTTGAACTAACGAAAAAAGAAAACGTTTCGTTCGTTCGAGACTTTCCTGATGAAAAAATCTTTGTTCATATGGATGAAGATAAAATTACACAAGTGCTTGATAACATTATTTCTAACGCCTTAAAATACTCTCCGCAAGGAGGAAAAATTACGTTTCGTGTGAAGAAAAAAGAGGATCATATCGAAGTAAGTGTGAAAGATGAAGGAGTCGGTATTCCTAAATCGGATTTATCGAAAATTTTTGAGCGTTTTTACCGTGTCGACAAGGCGCGCTCACGGAAGCTCGGTGGAACAGGGCTAGGTCTTGCGATTGCAAAAGAAGTTGTTGTCGCACATGGTGGGCGTATTTGGGCTGAAAGTCAAGAACGGAAAGGGACAACGATTTACTTTACTTTGCCGATTGAACAACAGAAAAAAGGATGAAAACGATGAAATACGAAACGATGAAATCGATTGTATTGACGATTCTTGTATGTACGAGCGTCTTTTTAACGTGGAGCTTATGGACGTATCAGCCGAAATATGACTTCATTGAAAACGCAAAATACATTCAAAACGTCCCTGTCAGCAATGTTGCGGTCGATTATGGTACAGTCGTTCAGCCGCGTTATATTTTTATTCATAAAGATGCACAACATTACGGGATGACGCATCATTCAGACATTTATAAATTTATGAAGGAAATGAAAAATTGGACGTTCGATCATTTTGAAAATATATCAGACACAGTAAAAAAAGAACAATTTCTTTCGTTTATCCATGGGAAAGGAAAAATAGAAATTATTTATCCAGACGACATACCGATTGAAATGTATCATACGATTTTTCAAATAGATGATACAGATGTTGAAAAAGTTCGCTTTGATCGCATCATTATTCCAATGAATGAAAACGAAGAAGAAATTCACGTATATTTCGTATCTGTCAATGAAAAGCGTATATATAAAGCGGTCGCTCAAGATGTGTCGATAGAGAATTTGAAACAAACATATTATGCGCGCGCAGAGCGTTATACACCATTTTTATCGTACGACATCAGTGAAACAAAATCGCTATTTTTACCAGCTCGTCCACTCGTATTAAACCGATTGCAATACTATATGGACGAATTAAGCGCAGATCGTTTTAAAGATGCGCTATTTACAGATCCGAGTTTTGTGAAAAAAGATGTGCTCAACTTCGGAGAAGAATATACAGATGGTTCGCGGTTAATGGATGTCGATTTATCTAAAAAGTTACTATTGTATGTCAATCCAGCGGCTCGTGGCGAAACACAAACGTTTGATCCAACGATCTTGCAAAAAAGCATCGACTTTGTCAACGATCACGGCGGTTGGACGGATACGTATTATTTTGATCGCTTAGACGAAAACGGTAGAAAAGTAACTTTTCGTTTGTTTGCCAATGGTTATCCTGTATTTAATCGTTACGGTATGGCAGAAATTATACAAATATGGGGAGAAAATGAGATTATCAATTACCAACGCCCACTATTTACATTAGCTATTCCCGATCGGGTGAGCTTGCCAATTACACTTTCGTCTGGATATGAAGTCATTGATCAGTTGAAACAACAAAAAAATATTCAACATGAGTTAATTGATGATATTGCCATCGGTTATGAGCTCATTCGTGATTCGGAGCGGGAAAATATCGTCATGTTAGAACCAGCTTGGTACTGTTTATATAACGGAACATGGCGGAAAATTGTGATGACGACAGATGAACGAAGAGGGGATATCATTGGATTGGAGTAAAACGAAAACGATTTTTATTATTACATTTCTCATTCTCGATATATTTTTAGGGTACCAATTTATTCAGAAAAAAAATAGTAGCCAGCTTGATGTCATTTTAGAAGCGACAATTGAAGAACAACTTGAAGCAGATGGTATTACATATGTCGATTTGCCAAAAGAGATCACGAAAGCGACATATGTCAGTGGGAAAAGTAAAACGTTTACGGAAGAAGAAGTTAAAAATTTGCCAAACCAACAAGTAGAAGCAGCAAATGAAACGGTTTTGCAAGCTCATTTTATTAAACCTGTTCCATTGCAAGACCCGAAAGACGGTTATCGTTTAACAGAGTTTTTAAGGCAAAATATCATTGCGGGTGATCAATATACGTTTTGGAAGTATGACGAAGATTTACAAGCGCTCATTTATTTTCAACAATATGAAGGAAAAACGATTTATAAAAACGTGAGCAGTATGTTGCTTATTTATGTGAACGATCAAAATGAAATGGTCGGTTACGAACAAACGTTGCTTGTTGATTTAGAAAAGAACGAGAAAAAACAAGAAATTTTGCCAGCGATTAAAGCATTAGAGACGTTGTATAAACGAAATCACTTAAAGCCTGGTGATCGCGTAACGAAAATCGATTTAGGTTATTATGCACTTGTCCAGTTTACGACTTCGCAAGTGTTAACACCGACATGGCATGTTGTTGTGAATGGAAAAACAGATTATTATGTCAATGCATTTGAAGGACAAGTGATTAGCGATGAAAATAAAGTGTTGGAGTGAATGAGATGAGGTTTAGCGTTTTGGCAAGTGGCAGTACAGGTAACGCCTTTTACGTAGAAACGGAACGTGAACGGTTACTTGTTGATGCAGGATTAAGCGGTAAACAATTAGAGCAACTATTTGCTCATATTGATCGCCGTCTTCAAGATGTAACAGGTGTTTTAGTGACGCATGAACATAGCGATCATATTAAAGGTTTAGGCGTCATTGCTCGGAAGTACCGCCTTCCGATTTATGCGAATGAAAAAACGTGGAAAGCGATGGATGGACTCATTGGTGACATTCCATCTGAACAAAAATTTATTTTCCCAACGGGTGCTGTTCGCACGTTTGGAGATATGGATGTTGAGTCATTTGGCGTGTCGCACGATGCCGCCGAGCCTATGTTTTATGTGTTTCATTACGAGGGAAAAAAGTTAGCGCTTATTACAGATACAGGGTATGTTAGCGAGCGCATGAAAGGTGTCATTTGTCATGCGGATGTATTTGTATTTGAAAGCAACCATGATGTAGAAATGTTACGTATGGGAAAATACCCATGGAACATTAAGCGACGTATTTTAAGTGATGTCGGACACGTATCTAACGAAGATGCAGGTCTCGCCTTAGCGGACGTGATCGGTGATAAAACAAGGCGCATTTATTTAGCTCATTTAAGCCAAGATAACAATATGAAAGAATTAGCGCGAATGACAGTTGCTCAGACGCTTGAGAAAAAAGGGATGATCGTCGGAGAATCTTTTCAACTATATGATACGGATCCGGTTCGTCCGACAGCGCTCGTTTCCGTATAAATTTCACCGTTTTTTCACCAACATGACGTATGTATATTGTTAGATGATGAGCGAAAAAACAGGTTATAATGGAAAATGGGTCAATATTTGAGATAGAAAGGACGGGTGAAAAATGGGCTATTATGATGATCATTATGAACATGTTCGTCAAAAACAAAAAGGGAACCGCGGAGGCACGTTTTTGGCGGGATTAGTCGGGGCGATTTTAGGGGGAATGCTTGTCATCGTCGCTATTCCTTCGCTAGTAAAATGGGACGTGTTACCTTATTCACTTGAACAAACGGAAGAAAAACAGACGACGGTAACAGAGCAGCCAAAAGTAGATAAAAGTGTAGCAGTAGATGTCGTCACTCAAGTAACGAAAGCTGTAAACAAAGTATCTAATGCGGTTGTCGGCATTGTAAATATTCAAGAAGCAAGTTTTTGGTCAGAAGGCGGGGAAGCTGGAACAGGTTCCGGTGTTATTTATAAAAAAGAAGGGAATAAGGCATATATCGTCACTAACCATCACGTCGTTGAAGGTGCGAGCCGTGTCGAAGTGAGCTTAAGCGACGGAACAAAAGTGCCAGCTCGTCTTCTTGGAAGTGATGTATGGACCGATTTAGCAGTATTAGAAATCGATGCGAAACATGTCACAAACGTAGCTGAATTCGGTAACTCAGATGTCGTGAAGGTCGGGGAACCAGTGATTGCAGTTGGGAACCCACTCGGCTTGCAATTTGCAGGTTCTGTGACGCAAGGAATTATTTCTGGGGTAAACCGTACGATTCCAATTGATATTGATCAAGATGGCATCCCAGATTGGCATGCAGAAGTATTACAAACAGACGCTGCGATTAACCCAGGAAACAGCGGAGGAGCACTCGTAAATATCGAAGGTCAAGTCATTGGAATTAACTCGATGAAAATTGCGCAAGAAGCCGTGGAAGGAATCGGATTATCCATTCCGATTAACTATGCAAAACCGATCATTGCGGATTTAGAGAAGTTTGGACAAGTTCGTCGACCATATATGGGCGTAGAGTTACGTTCATTAAGCGATATTCCAGCATATCATTGGCAACAGACGCTTCATTTGCCGGCAAACGTGAAAGAAGGGGTTGCTATTTTACAAGTCGTACCGGGATCACCAGCTGCCCAAGCGGGTTTACGTGAATTTGATGTCATTGTCGCGTTAGATGACGAAAACATTCCGGATGTCATCGCCTTAAGAAAGCATTTATATAATCGGAAACAAATTGGCGATACGATGAAAGTAACGTTTTATCGCGATGGCAAAAAACAAACAGTGACATTAAAATTGGCCAAACAATCATTATAGTGAAACGGCAGGGCATTCCCTGTCGTTTCATTCATAAACGAGGAGTGGTATGTTTTGTGGAAATGTTGTGAACAACATGTCGAACTTGCGATTGATATGTATGTGGATGAAAAACAACAAGCGCCTGAGATATCAACAGTTTCTGTGGATAAAAAAGAAGAAATGTGCGATTTTTGTGAACAGCGTGCGGTATATATAGTAGGGAACTAACGTTTCTACACAATATGTGGATTTATATTGTGGATATGTGGATAAAACCTGTGGATATTATGTTTGTAAAGTGGGGATCACTTGTGAATATATATATTATTGCTGTGGGTAAGTTGAAAGAAAAATATTTAAAACAAGGAATCGAAGAATATATGAAACGACTGTCATCCTATGCAAAAATCGACATCATTGAAGTAGCGGATGAAAAAGCGCCAGAGCAGTTAAGTAAACAACAAACGGAGCTCGTAAAAAAGAAAGAAGGCGAACGCATTTTAGGTAAAGTAACAGACGATATGCACGTCATTGCTTTAGCCATTGAAGGAAAAATGATGTCTTCTGAACAATTTGCTCAAACGCTCGATCGATTAGCGACATACGGAAAAAGTAAAGTCGCCTTTGTCATCGGAGGGTCTCTCGGCTTAAGCGATGACGTCATGAAACGAGCAAACGAATCGCTTTCATTTTCAAAAATGACGTTTCCGCATCAACTCATGCGCCTCATTTTAACTGAGCAAATTTACCGCGCTTTTCGCATTAACCGAGGGGAACCGTATCATAAGTAACGGTAAACTTTTTAATTTGAATAATTTTAGGGGTTAAGTTGACTCATTCCATTTTTAGGAATGAGTATTTTTTATTTACCTTTGAAGGGGTTTTTTGTATGTTGTCGAATTATTGGATACTAGTCGATGATGATTTTTATAACTAAAGTGTTTTCACATTAATTAACTGTATAAAAGTGAATGTCTATTTAAAAACAGGATGGAACTTTATTATGTTTTAACAAATTTATGTGGAGAGGGGGTGTTTATCATAGAAGTATATAGTGTTTCTTTACTTAATTTCTTAAACCAATAACTATATAGCAGAGGTGATTTAAAATAATATGCTAGGGGATATTTTAAATAATTATGTTATTGGATCAATGTTTTTTGGATCAAAATTGAATAATATGGTAGGGAATATTTTAGATACGTATGTTATTATATCAATATTTTTTGGATGGAAATTTATTTCAAGGATGCAAAGGAACTTTGTAATTTTTACAACAATTAGTGATTATATTATCTTCAAATTTATGGCTGCTACGGCCATAGGTTGGTTAGTTACGCCATTTTATATTATAGGTTTTATCATTAAAATGATTTCGCGTAAAAAGAATAAGAAAGGAAAGATTTATGTTATTAAGTAAGTGGTGAAAGTTTAGTAATTCGTATTTTCTGAAACAGTCTGATGTCAAGGTTATTGTCGTTTATTTAGAACTGTATCGCAGATAACAGTAACTATAACAGTAACTATTTTAGGGAAATCTCGGCAATTTAGGATTTGCTGAGATTTCTTTATTGTATTCAATAGGTGTTGTAATCTAAAGTATTTGAAATAATATAAGTTATATATTATACATATGATGCCTATGCTGATAGGCAGTCCATGCATGGGACAAGGAACATAAAAAGGATCATAAAAAACTTAGTTCAATTGATGAGGGGATTTTGTTTTCGAACATTGGACTTTTAGGAAGAATATACATCATAAATTTTAAGGACTATTTATGTAGGTTATAGTAAAATGAAGTGATAGATGTCGAATTCTGTAGATCATTATTTTCCTTAAAGTTCCCTTTCTAAAGTTTATAAACATACGCATATTAGTATACGAATGACTAGGGTTTTCTTGGATTGATATCTCTGTACTATAAATTATTAAATTCCAATTTATTACTGGACTTTATTTTTAAATATATATAAAATAAGAGATAAATGAGAAAACTGGGAGGTAAAAATGGAAGCAAAGAGTAAAGTTAAAGAGATCAATCTATTTCCATATGTGGAGAAAATAGGAAGAGAGTTTGATGCATACAAAAATTCTTTGGAAAAGGAATTAAAAAAATTAGAGCAACTAATTCATAAATTTAACCCGAGCCTAGAATACAAAGAACAAAGAAAATCCGTTGAAAATATGTTTAAAATACAGGGAAAAATTAATAATTTGAAACTAAGATTGGAAGAGATAAAGCAAGAAATACAAATGGCTGAAAAAACAGAGGAAGAGATTGAAAAAGAAAACCAACAACGTCAAAATACATTTAATGGAATGACAGCTCGGGAGTGGACTTTGCATAGCCGCAATGTTTGGAATGATGTGAGTTCTCCAAGAAAAGATTATCATAAAGAACATGGTGCCGTTTTTCCTTTAAAATTGGCTGAGCGACTAATAAAAATGTATTCAAGAGAAGGAGATTTGATTTTTGATCCTTTTTCGGGGATAGGTACTACTATCAAAGCAGCTCTTGAAATGAATCGTAATGGAGTAGGGATTGAACTTAATCCAAGCTTTTACGAATTAACTAAACGAATACTGCTAGATCCAAAAGAAACTCCTATAATAGATTCATGTATTTTTAGCGAAGAAAACAATGGATTTACAATTCAAAAAAATAATGCTAATGATTTATTTTCACTTGATGGTATCCCGTCTAATAACTATATAAAACTTTTCAATGACGATTGTAGGAATTTAACCAATTATTTAGAAGCAGATTCTGTACAGGTCCTAATCACTTCTCCTCCATACGCTGATTTCATTAGAAAATCTATAGAGGATCGTGAAAAGGTTCATAAAACATCGTTAATAAAGCTTAATAATAATTCAACGGTAAAACCTTATAGTGACAGTCACCTTGATCTGGGTAATCTTCCTTATGATGAGTTCTTAGAAGCTTTACTTCCTATTATGGAAGACACTTATAAGGTAATCAAACCCGGTGGTTATGCTATTTGGGTAGTAAAAGATTATAAAGATAAAGAAAACTTTACATCATACCTAGATTTTCATACCGACATTGCTAACTTAGGTAAAAAAGCAGGATTTCTATACCATGATTTAATAATATGGGATCAAAACGAACAAAGAAGTTTGGTTTTATTAGGATATCCTTCTAAGTTCCACACTAATCAAAACTGCTCATTTCTTGTTGTATTAAGAAAGCCGACCACAGACGAAATGAAGCAAATTAGAAAAAAGGAGAAGAGAGGAATTGAGCACCCAAATGATAGACATCAAAGCAATACAAAATCTCAAAATATTCGAAGAGGCATACTCAAACACAACTGACTTTAATCATGGGATACATTCTTATCCAGCAAAATTTCCCCCTCAAATCCCGGCAAAACTTTTAGATAAATTCGCTAAAGATAATTATGTAATTTTAGATCCGTTCTGTGGTTCAGGTACTACATTAGTTGAGGCATCATTAAGAAATCTTAGCTCGGTTGGCAATGACATTAACCCAATTGCCTTATTAATCTCTACCGTTAAAACCACTAAATACTTTGATAAAGATTTTGAAATAATGGAGGAGATAATACACGATTTAAAGATTGACTATATTAATAACAAAGAAAACTTGAAATCTACTATTGAGTTTCCTAATAAAGATCATTGGTTTCAAAAAAATGTCCAAAAGGAAATAGAGCTAATACTAAAATATATAAATCTTTGTCCGAATGAAAAATATCAAAACCTACTCAAAGTTGTTTTATCAGAAATCATTGTTGCTGTTTCTAATCAGGAAAGTGATACTCGGTACGCGGCAATAGATAAAAATATCCCTGATGGTAAGACAATTGAGCTCTTTGAAAAAAGATATTTTACCATTAAAGATAAAATTTTGTCCTTTAGCGATATTGTAAAAGATTTTGAATACGAAACTAAAATTATTAGTAATGATGCAAGAAGTCTAATAGACATCCAAAGTGAATCCATAGATATGATTATTACTTCTCCACCATATGCCAATACCTATGATTACTATCTTTATCATAAACATCGTATGAATTGGTTAGGCTATAATTTTAAAGAAACACAAAATACAGAGATAGGATCTAGGAATGAATATTCAAGTAAAAAGCAGAAACCTGATAAATGGAAGCAGGACTTAAGATTAGTTTTGCAAGAGATGTATAGAGTAATGAAAAATGATCGCCTATGTTTTATAGTGATTGGTGATTCTGTTATCAATAAACAGCACATTAGAATAAACGAGGTAATTAAGGAACTTTCGATTGACGTAGGATTTCAATATTTAAATGAAGAGTCAGTGCCATTATCAAAAAATAGTCGAAAATTCAATAAAAAATTTGGAACTAATCAAGTTAAACTAGAGCATCTTATTAGTTTGTATAAACCATCTTAATTTTGTTTGACTGGTGTTTTTGTAGGCATCTTCTACGAAAGAGAGTGAGTCGAGGCAATTTGTAGGTCAGCAAGAACTTATTATGACTACCGCCTCATATATTTATTGAATTATAACCATATACAAGTGGGTATATACTGTTAATTGACAAATTGGACATTGTCTGATTGTTGAATATAGGAAGAGCTATAACTAATGGGTTATAGCTCTTGTTTATTTTTGATAGTACAATGCTAGTATGAAACTAGTATGAAAGTAATTTTAGATACAAATATACACTTCTTTAGTCTCTACTGTATATAGTTGCTGATTTTCATTTTTCTTATATTCGGTTAAACTGAATTTTCTATTTGCTTGATCATAGGATATACTACAAATTATGTTTGCTTCTATTTGATCTGTATTATCTGAATCAAAACCTGATATTACCGAAAGTAATTCGTATTTGGAGCAATCTACGTCTGTTAAGGTGTTAACAAGCTTTTTTACCGCTTCTGGGTATGTTTCTATTAGATCTTTTAACTTGAGACAGTCTTCATAAGATTGATTTAAATTTTGTTTACACTCAACTAATAAAATTTTGTGGTCAGGGGTTAAAGCAATTATGTCAACATAAGTTCTATCTATTTCTCTACCGCTACCAACTAATACACATCTATCTCCTTGTGCGTCAGGATAGCTAATTGCAACAATTTCATATCCTTTTTGAACTAGATATTCCTTAGTTACATAAGTTACTATATCTTCATTAAAATACTCTTCAAGTGGCAAACTTATAGGCAATGGAGTTAAATCTTTACTTAACTCTGTCTTTAGGGAATTGTAGTAGTCATTAACAATTTTTTTATTCCATGTTATTGTTACAAGCTTTGCTCGATCTAATCCTGTTAAAACAAATTTATCGCAGTACAACAGAAGATTTTTAAATGCAGTTATTTTTTTCCCGGATCTTAAAAATCTATATAAAATATCGTCGTCCATATGATAAGTTTCATTGTCAAGGGAAACTTCAAAATATTTATGAGTGTTAGTTGCTAGTAGAAAAAGTTTTAATGCAAAGCACTTATCTACTACATTCCCTCTATCTTCGATATTTTCTTTTACTAACTTTAATAAATTCTTTTCCTGTGATACCCGATCGAAGAGTTTTTTATAACTAGGAGCTTTGGAATTTTTAGGAGTTTCTATTTCAGGACGATACATATGAAATTCGCCAACAATTTCCCAGTCTTCCCCCAAGAGTAATCGCCAAAAAGCCAACATTCCTCTTTCGGGATCCATAGCATGACCAAATCGATTAACTTTTATTTG
The DNA here is from genome assembly GCF_001187595.1 of Anoxybacillus gonensis. Taxonomy (GTDB): domain Bacteria; phylum Bacillota; class Bacilli; order Bacillales; family Anoxybacillaceae; genus Anoxybacillus; species Anoxybacillus gonensis. The sequence goes on along the minus strand of NZ_CP012152.1, from coordinate 2,770,339 downwards.
AAGTCTTTTTTCCTCTCTATTTATTTTATATCTTTGGGAATCATTAATTTTACTTAAAATATCACGATCTATTGTTAACCAATCCCTTAGCTTAATGCCCTCTACCTTATGTTCACATAAAAAATTCCAAAGACCTTCGTAGTACTGATTATTATCTAGGCTTGACTCAATGATATTTATAGATTTTTTTAATACCTCTAATAAATAGCTTGAATATGGGGGGCAAGATAAAAAGTTTTTTTCACCAGCCACATGTTCTGTTGTTTCTAAAGATGGCCAATCTATATGTATCATAACCCCTTTCTTTTTAAATATATTTATAACTTGGTCATGAACAGAAATTTTTGTTCCACCACCATGTTGTGTACCTGCTGTAGGTGATAACTTTTTAGAAGGAGAAATTTTCATATAAGCAACTTTATTATGATAAGCCCAATATAAAGCATCTCCCCGCTGTAATTCATGATCATCGGTTACTACTGCAGTGGAAAACTCGATCATAAACAAAGGATATTCTTTATCGTTTTTAACGAACGATATAAAGGCATCAAATTTTTTAAAATGTCTTAAAAGTGATATGATTGACTTATTAGAATAATTATTAAGGTTTGTGTTAATTAATATTACTTTGATGTCATAATTAGGATTTATTTTGTCAAAGTAGCTTTTAAAGTACATTCCTTGCTCCCATACTTCTGCATATATTCTGATTTCACTCATAGTATCCCTCCTCCTTATAAGTATAATTCTACTATAAAACAAATTAAATTTTACATAATTTAAAAAAATTTTATTTATAATAAAAGGGAGATCGATTAAATTTAGGACTGTATGACTAATGCACACTTTTTTGATATCTTTTTGATAAAATAATTCATAAACATAGGGGAACATTGAATTTTTTAAGAGTAAATACAAGTCTAGCAGATTGTGGTTGAAACTGCTTGAAGATAGCAAAGTGTCATTTTACACAAGAGGTGTTTTTATGCTTCATTTATCGAAAAATGTTAGATCTGCTGTTTATAAATCTTTAGGTTTGGAATTAAATATACAGGAATTAAATAATTTCGACTATGAAAATATTAATAAATCAATTAATATGGGCATTAAATTCAAAGAAATATGTGAACAGTTGGGATTAAATTCTAATAAAGTACGTAGATATTTAATAAAGTATGTACTCCATCAATTATATGAGTATTCATTAGACTTATCCCCAGAAGAACGAGGAATGTTAGATAAGTTCGGTGATGAACCTATCGGTGACATTACATTTGCTGATGTTACAGTCACAGAGTTTTTTTATAATCCAAAAGAGTACATGGAGTATTATACAAAGCCTCTATTAGAGAAAAATAATGAGCAAGATAAGGAGAAAATAGCTATCCGTATTTTTCCAAAAGCTTCGTACTTGAAAACTACCTTTAAATCATTAGAAAATGATCAAAATTACGATCCAAATTGGTTTAATTATTCAAAAAAATCAGGTTCATTCTTGCCATTATATTTTGATTATGCCCAAAGTCACCGAATTCCACTAAACAAGCAAGCACATAAAATTTCCAATATAAACAAAGATTTTGGAAATTTTGTAAAAAACACTACTAAATATTTAGACATACTTGAGGAATATGATGAGGATGGAAATTGCTCAGAAGATATTCTAAGGTTTGAAAGAAAAACAGGTTTATTGTTTTCTTTAAAATCTTCGTAACTATTCAGCCACATCATAAAGTGAGCTGAATATTTTTTGCTTTTCCTGTCTATGATGTGAATATTGATAGACAAGGAGGTGAATCACATGTTGACGGTACAACAAGCTGTATTTACAGTTGAGGGCTTAATCGGCAAAGTCCAACAACAAAAACAGCTCATTCATCAACTCATTCAAGAAAATGAACATTTGCGTCAAGAAAACAAACAGCTACGCAAAGAAAATGAACAACTCAAGCATCGCGTTCAAGAGCTGGAAGCACGCACGAAAAAAAACAGCTCCAATAGCCATTTGCCCCCATCTTCTGACCGTTTTGAGAAAAAGCGTTCCTCCCGCGAGCCGTCTGGCAAAAAGCCCGGTGGGCAAGAGGGACATGAGGGGACGACGCTCCGTCAAGTGGAACATCCACATCATCGTGTCGTCCATCGCGTACATACGTGTCAAGGATGTGGGGCTTCTTTGCGTGACGTCAAACCGTTCAAAGTCGATGTCCGTCAAGTGTTTGATCTGCCTCCCGTGTCGATTGAAGTGACACAACATGAGCGTGAAGTGAAATCATGTCCGCATTGTCGATGCGTGCAACAAGCGGAGTTTCCACCACATGTCACGAATCATGTGCAATACGGTCCACGTCTTACTGCGCTCGTTGTTTATTTGCATCATATCCAATTGATCCCTTACAAGCGTTTAAGTGATACAATCGAAGCGTTATATCAACACTCGGTTAGTACAGGAACCCTTGCCAATATGGTGAAACGAGGACGCGAAGCGCTGGAATCCAATATGGACATGATCGAAGACGCCTTACTTGACTCTAACATCTTGCATGTCGATGAAACGAGTTTGCGCATCAATGGTAAACTCGCATGGGTGCATGTCGCATGTACGTCGACATATACGTACTTGGCTTTTCACGCTTCTCGTGGAAAGAAAGCAACGGATGAGATCGGGATTCTTCCACAATACAAAGGGACGATGATGCATGATGCATTCGGTACGTATCCGAGATACACGAAAGCCACACATGCTCTTTGCCATGCCCATCATTTACGTGAGCTAAAAGGCTTCATCGAACAAGGCCATACATGGGCATCGCGCATGACCACGTTTCTGTTAGCCGCCAAACAGGCAGTCGAAGCGCATCACGGTGCACTTTCCGAAGAAGAAGCGAAACGATGGGAACGAGTGTATGATCGTATCCTAGCGAAAGCACAGCACCGATTGGAAACGATGACACCTCTTCCGAAAAAAGCACTCGCTTTTATTCGACGGCTTCAAAAACGAAAGGAAGAAGCGCTGCGTTTCTTATGTGAAGTGCATGTTCCCTTTGACAATAACCAAGCCGAGCGAGATCTTCGCATGGTCAAAGTCAAAGAGAACATCTCGGGTACATTTCGTGACGAAACGTTCGCGCAGTCGTTTTGCATCGCAAGAAGCATCGTTTCCACACTTACGAAACACGAAAAAAACGTGTGGGACTCGTTGTGTCTTCTGTTGGCAGGCGAAACGATCGATCGAGTTCTTTCCGCTACCTAGGGCATTTTCTATGACCGAAATGCCCTATTTGTGCTGGGCTTTTTTATACACTAGCACGGGGGTGAATAGTTACAAATCTTCTTTGCTATTGAGTAGAAAAAAAAATGCATTAGCAAAAGATCCTGAGAAAAATAAATATGTAAAAATTCTATCGTCTTTTTTAATATTAGATGATGTAAATTTAAGTCAGTATTTAGCTGAGCAATTTATAAAAGGTGAGGCTATATTATTAAACAAACTAAATTTATACATAGGTTTAATGAATTTATTTACAATTGAATTTATATATATTCCAATTTTAACCCAGTATATTTATGATAAGATTTTCTTACTAATTCCCCCCAATACTTTCCGGCCGAAAGGGGAAGCTGAAAATCAAATTAGTACAAAAAATGAACTGAGAGAATTTAGGAATCTTAAGAAAAAGCTATATCTTTACTATATACTAAGAAACGAGAAATGCTATAGACCGTATATGATCAAAAAGCGAGTAAATCTTGAAAAAATTAAACAAAGTAAACAAGTTGATGGAGATATTTTTCTAGAGATTTATAAAAAAGTTAACAAAATCAGAAATATAAGGGAAGAATTCCGGCAGATTGCTTTAGAGTATACTGAACGATCAATTTTAAACATAAAAGACCTATCGATCGAAAATTTTTGGGGTAATTTGGAGTGTATTATGTTTAACTTGTCAAAATTGTTTATAGAGCATGGTGATTATCTAGCCTTAAAAGAATAATAAGGGAAAAATACAAAGCCGCTATCTAATTGAAGTTAGATAGCGGCTTTGTATTTTTAAGACTTTCACCGGAAGAATTGATGAATTCCGAAAGATTCCGCAAGCAATGATATTGATAATTTATAAGTGTACTAATAAATGAATGCTAGGGAGGATTTGAAATGAGTGAACTACACTTGAGCTTTAATGAAACGGAAGAAAAACTAATAAAAAAAATGAAAAAGGGAAATAACGATATTCAAATAGTGGCGAGTAATGGTGAAGAATCATTGGTTTGTATAGGAAGTATACGTGTTAAAACAGGTATTCTGCTATTGGCCCATATAACAGATGAACATAGAGCTTGCTATGGGCACATTGGGAATAGAAGTATTCAAATCTCATCGAAAGATAAAAATAGTTTAGTACGTTGTATTATTGATCGTAGGAAAAGAGAGAAGAAGAAATTTCATGTGTATAGTGAAGGGGAATTCTATAAATATTCTAGTCAATTGGATGACCTAAATGTAAATGATAAACATATTTTGTTTGCATATATTGAAGATAATAAATTTGCTCAATTGACTTTGTTTAATAATAGCATTGATCAGAAAGTTAGTGAGCTATCGGTAAGAGAAAACTCTTTAATAAGCGATTTGCGTACATTAGCCCTAAATTATTTGATATCGAATTTTCCTGATTGTGATCAGTATTTTCGACTTGATGGACCATTATCTTAACTAACTTATAACATATTTTACCAAATAGTTGAACGGGGGATTAGCATAATTATGAGTTCAAATGTAATAAAGATAGGAAGACAAATAAAAAATGAAACTCTTATTGACACAAATACCATTAAGTTATCTAATCTTCCATATAATGATGTACCTAGTGATTATATGAGAGAGAAGGAGATAGATGAAAGCTATAGAAAAACACTTCAGGAGCTCGTAGAAAATCAATCTAAAAAAACTAATTTGGAAAATAAAAATACAAATTTACCTGATTTCAGTTATCATTCTGTCTCACAAAATCATGTAGAAGAACGGGATGTTGAGAACAACGATAATTATATTGACATATTAAATCATATGGAATATGGTAACATCCCTGAAGACTTTTTGATTAATCACAGAATACAGGATGTACAATATGAAATTAAATCTGAAGAAGATAATAAAAAGAAATTTGTTAATGAGAATAAAAAACAGAAGTCTTGTAATATTGACTACGAAGTGTATAAACAGCTGTTAGAAAGATATATTTTTAAATGTCACGAAGGAATGATGTATCTATATGATGAAGAAAATGGATGTTTTAGAGAATTAAGTGATAATAAACTTAGAGTAATTATAAGAAGCAAGTGGCCAGCGGGCATAGAGCAACTGTTGAACAAGAGAAAAGTAGAAGACATAATAGATCGTTTAAAAAGTAATGAAGAAATCCAAATGAATGAGGATCAATTTGATAAGTATACTCACCTTATTAATTTTAAAAATTGTGTTGTTGATGTATTGAGTGGGAAAATTCTTCCCCACTCTCCTAAATATTGTTTTAAAAGCTTTATCAATGCTCAATATGACTTAAATACTTCTAAAGGAGAAACATTTATCAAATTTATTAGACAATGTACAGAAAATAATAAACACAAAATGAAATTAATACAAGAAATTTTAGGGTATGTAATATCAAACTATACTACTGCCAAGAAATTCTTTGTTTTTATTGGGCAACCTCATTCCGGTAAAAGTACATTATTGGATGTTTTAAAAGAAATAGTAGGTAAAGAATATACTACTGCTATTCCTATTCATCAATTGGGTGAGCGGTTTATGAAGGCAAAATTATTTCAAGCAAAACTGAATATTTCAGGGGAAATGACTGATGGAGAATTAAAAAATTTGGATACTTTAAAAGCGATAACTGGCAATGATGATATTATAGCAGAAAACAAAGGAAAAGACCCTTTTACCTTTAAATGTAAAGCAAAGCTAATCTTTGCAGGAAATCATATGCCGAGGCTGTACAAGTTAGATAGTACATCAGCTTTTTTTGATCGAATTATTTTTGTGCTCTTTAATAATTCTGTTCCTGAGCATGAGAGAGATTACCGATTAAAGGAAAAGTTACTTGCCGAAAGGGACTACATAGTGGTATGGGCAGTACAGGGATTAAAAAGATTAATAAAAAATAATTTTGTATTTACGGAATGTGAGGAATCAAGGAGATTTAAAAATCAATATATAAAAGAAGTGAATACGGTATTAGATTTTATAGAAACCCGTTGCATCTTAGATGTGCATGATAGCAAAATAAGAATCCACAAAAGGGATTTATATGAAGCATATATTAACTATTGTAAAGATAATTGTGTCAAAGCATTAGATAAATATGAGTTTTTTACTGAAATAAAGAAATTCCCAGTAGAGGCTCGCAAATTTCGATATAATGGTTCAACGCCTCTAGAGGGGTTTATAGGTATTTCTTTGAAGGAACGATTTGGAAAAAAAGAAATGAGTTATTAGAAATATGGAAAAGTTATCTACGTTTTCTACACTTTAAATAAAAATTATTGTATAACGGTGTAATTAGAATGGGCTATGTAGATTTTTGTCAACAGGAATACCTACGTAAATACTACACTATCTACAATCTAAGGAAGATCGTCTTCAGGATGTTATCTGTTGTAGTATTTAAAAGCTAATCGTTTATATATTATATCTTTGACAAATCAAAAATACTTAAAAAACTTTACTTCGTGAGAACAACAAGGGGGCATTGGCTTGTGTCATATTGAGGATCAAGTACTCTCATATACTGATTTAGTAGATATTATCAGTGAATTGTTTTTGGATTACATCGCTGAAAGGGAGGACTTTAATAATGATAAAAGCTGTCATTTATGCGAGGGTATCGACTGCTGAACAAGCAGAAGAAGGCTATTCAATCGAAGCACAACTTGAAAATGTTCGCAAAAAATGCCAGCAAGAAGGGAGAGAGGTAGTGGATGAATATATAGATAGAGGAGTAAGCGGAAAATCTATTGAAAAAAGGTTTGCCCTTCAAAAACTCATTAAGGATGCTAAAGAAGGTAAGTTTGAAGAAGTATGGGTATGGAAAACAAACCGCTTAGCCAGAAATCATTTAGATTTATTAAAGATTATTGATACACTTAATCGATTTAATGTAGGCTTTAAAAGTTGTTCGGAGGCTTTTGACACTTCAACGCCGACCGGAAAGCTGTTAATGAATGTATTAGCCTCAATCGGTGAGTTTGAGAGAGAAACGATTGTAGAGAACGTTAAAATCGGTATGAAACAAAGAGCTAAGCTTGGTAAGTGGAATGGTGGTCAGGTGCTGGGTTATAAAACCGTTAAATGTTATGAAAGCGATAAGACTAAGCTTGAAGTTGTTGAGGACGAAGCAAAAATTGTAAGACATATATACAATTTATATGCAGAGGGAAAAGGATTAAAGAGTATAACAAATTATATCAATCAGCTAGGCTATAAGACGAAAAAGGGTAACTTGTTCTCAATAGCAGCCGTTAGGGAAATATTAAGAAATCCCATTTATGTAGGTAAAATTAGGTATAACCTTCGGGAAAATTGGAATGAGAAACGAAGAAAAGGAATTAATAAAAACCCTATTATTGTTCAAGGAGAACATGAACCAATTATAACTCCGGAATTATGGGAAAAAGTTCAAAAACTTTACAGTCAGAGATCATGTAAACCAATTAGAAATTTTAGTGGATCGTATCCTTTAACCGGATTGATAAAATGCCCGATGTGTGGCTCTTCAATGGTAGCAGGTCGGGTTAAGAAAAAACAGAAAGACGGGAGCTATACCTTGCATAGATATTATCATTGTGGAGCATGGAGAAACAAGGGGATAGCCGCTTGTCGATCTAACGGTGTGAGAGCGGATGTAGTGGAAGAAATTGTTTTTAATAAAATAAAAGAAACGCTTTTCAACAAGACAGTTTTAAGAGATATAGTTGACCATATGAACACGAAGCGAAAGGAAGTCATAAAACCTTTAGAAGATCAGCTAAAGCATATCGATAAGGCTTTGTCTGGTTTTGAAAATAAAAAGAGTAAGTTGTTTGAGTTGTATGAAGATGGTGTTATCGGAAAAGATGATTTATCCGAAAGACTGAAGCAGATATCGAACAGCATAGAAAGTAGTTTAGCTGAAAAAGAAGCTATTAGGAAAAAGTTGGAACAAAACAATTCACAACCGATCAGCTACGAACTGGTTAGTGAACTCATGACTAAGTTTAGCGACATACTGAATAAAGCAGATCATGAAAAGAAAAAGTTTATTTTAAATCTGGTTATAAAGAAGATACTGTTGAATCCTGACAAAAGTGTAAAGTCTGTTGTATTACATTTTAACGAGAAAACAAAGAAATTCATGTTTAATGACAAAGAGGATGAATCTGTTAATGAGGATTCATCCTCTTTTTACTTTGCTTTGGAGCTAAACATGGACTGTTGAATAAAAAAGCCAATACTCATATTTTATAGGAGGTATGACCAATGAGAAATTACTCAGTTTGTAAACAGGAACAATTAGAATTAATTAATTTAGGTATGGAAAACAAGCAACAACAATCTGCAAAAAGAGTAAATATCATCAGTCTAAAGGTGGTTAGAGAAAAGAGTTTTCTATATCCGAAAAGACGTATTACATCACCGAAGGATGCCTACAATTTAGTGAAGAGTTTCTTAGTAGACGTTGATCGGGAGTATTTTCTGGTTATTTGTTTAGATACAAAAAATCAACCAACAGCAATTAACATATGCCATATGGGAAGTCTAAACGCTAGTATTGTCCATCCAAGAGAAGTCCTAAAGCCCGCTATTCTTTCAAATTCGGCATCTATTATTGTTGCTCATAATCATCCAAGCAGTGATCCAACTCCAAGCCGTGAAGATATAGAGGTAACTAAAAGGTTGAGCGAAGCCGGGAAAATTATTGGTATTGATCTGTTGGATCATATTATAGTGGGTATAGACAGATTTATTTCTTTGAAAGAAAAAGGATATGTATAATTGCAAAATTTATGAGATACTTTTTGAAACGGTATTAGAAATTGAAAAGGTTTAGCGTTGAGTATGTAACGGTGAACCGTATCATAAATAAAATAAGCGGCGAAATGAAGCCGCTTATTTTACCCCTTTCATAAAGCTTTCAATTTTTGGTGAGATGATGAAAAGAATGATACTAAAGACGATGGCGATTCCGCCGATTGTTCCGAAATAAGCCATTTCGGTTTCAGGCGTATAAAACTTCACAATTTGCGCGTTAATGGCTTGGGCAGCTGCGCTTGATAAAAACCATAAGCTCATCGTTTGTGCTGAAAACGCCGCAGGAGCAAGCTTTGTTGTTGCCGATAAACCGACTGGCGATAAACATAGTTCCCCAAACACAACGATTAAGTAGCTTAGCACGAGCCAAAGAGGGCTCACTAATGAGTCGTTTCCGCCGAGATAAGCTGGTAATAAAATGACGACAAACGATAAACCAGCAAACAGTAGCGCTAAAGAAAATTTCTTTGGAATGGACGGCTGTTTATCCCCTAACTTCACCCATAGCCAAGCAAAAATCGGTGCAAATGTAATGACAAATAACGGGTTCAACGATTGGAACCAAGCTGGCGAAAGATCAATACCAGCAAAATGCAACTGTGTTCGTTTATCCGCATATGTTGCTAAAATGGTCGAACCTTGTTCTTGGATAGACCAAAACATGGCTGATGCAATGAATAATGGAATATAGGCGATGATGCGCGAGCGCTCAACATCTGTCGTTTTTGGACTACGATACATCACTACGAAATAAATAGTTGGAATGACAATACCGAAAATGCCGACGAGTGATACAAACAGATCAATTGTTAATACGTTTGTCCATGAGCCAATGAGAACGAGCAAGGCGATGACCGCTGCGCCAATTGCCCCCCATGTAAACACTTTTTTCTTTTCATCTGCGGATAATGGATTTGGGACATGCGTTCCGGCAAGACCAAGATTTCTTTTTTTCGTTCCGATAAATACGAGAAGTCCAAAAAACATACCGATCGCCGCAATCCCAAAACCGAGATGGAAGTTATATTTCATCCCAACTGTTCCAACAACGAGCGGAGCTAAAAATGCACCAAGGTTAATCCCCATATAAAAAATGCTAAATCCTGCATCGCGACGGTGATCTCCTTCAGCATATAAATCGCCAACGACGCTCGAAACGTTTGGCTTAAGCAATCCTGTCCCAAGAACGATGAGAACCATTGAAACGAAAAACATTGTGACACTTCCTGGAATCGCTAAAGCCATATGACCGAGCATAATTAAAATTCCGCCGTAAAAAACGGCTTTCGCCGTTCCGAACAATCGGTCAGCAAACCATCCGCCAATAATACCAGACATATAAACGAGTGAGCCGTAAATGGACATGATCGCTAAAGCAGTTGTTTCATCTAGCCCTAGCCCACCTTTTGATACTTCGTAATACATGTAAAATACGAGAATGGCACGCATGCCATAGTAAGAGAAACGTTCCCAAAACTCAGTAAAAAATAACGTAAACAGTCCTTTCGGATGTCCGAAAAAACCACGTTGAGGAACGCTGTCCACAATTTGTTGTTTACTTTGTGACATAATAAAACACCTTCCATTTTCGAAAATAATAATTTTTATTTTCAGTATTTTCTGTATGAAACCGATCCATAGTAATAAAAAGGTTTCACAAATCATAATTTTAAACGAATAGACAGATTAAGTAAATAAAAAATTTTCTAAAATAATATAAGAGGATAGCTTTTCGCCATCCTCTTATTTGCGATGCATTTTAAACTGTAAAAACAATTCATTGTAATATGCAAGCATGCTTTTTCCGAGATTTTCATACACTTCAAGTTTATTAGCCAGTTGTTCGCTCGGGTAAAAACGTTCATCTTCAACAATTTCCTTCGGCAAATATTCGAGCGCCTTTTTATTTGGCGTTGAGTAGCCGACGTATTCGGCATTTTGGGCTGCATTTTTCGGATCAAGCATAAAATTAATGAATTGATGGGCACCTTCAATGTTTTTTGCCGTCTTTGGGATAACCATATTATCAAACCATAAGTTTGTTCCTTCTTTTGGGATGACATAATCGAGCCGTTCATTTTCCCACATTATTTCTGCCGCATCCCCTGACCAGACGATGCCGATTGCTGCTTCTTCGTTCGCAAGAAGCATTTTAATTTCGTCACCGACGATCGCTTTGACGTTTGGCGTGAGGGCATCTAGTTTTTGCTTTGCTTGTTGTAAATGTGTTTTGTTCGTATCGTTGAGCGAGTAATGTAAACTATTTAATGCCATTCCTATAATTTCGCGCGCGCCATCGACAAGCAAAATTTCATTTTTAAACGCCGGATCCCATAAATCGTTCCAACTCGTGATTTCCTTTCCGCCAAGTAGGGCACGGTTATAGACGATGCCGACCGTTCCCCAAAAGTAAGGAATGGAATATTGATTCCCTGGATCAAACGATAAGTTAAGGAAGCGTTCATCAATATAGCGTAAGTTTGGGATTTTTGCATGATCGATAGGAAGTAACAACCCTTCTTCTTTCATTTTGCTGATGGCGTATTCTGAAGGGACAGCGACGTCAAATGTCGTGCCACCTTGAGCAATTTTCGTCATCATCGCTTCGTTTGAATCAAACGTTTGGTAAATGACTTTCAAGCCTGTTTCTTTTTCAAATTTTTTAATGAGTGCGGGATCAATGTAGTCGCCCCAGTTATAAATCGTGACAGTATTGTCTCCTCCATACCCTTCAGATGATTCGATCGTTTTTGTAACATAAAGCAAACTAAAAGCAACGAGCCAAACAAGCAAAAAAAGCGACAATATTTTTTTCATTTTTGTCCCCCCTTCACGCTAGCTCGTTTTGTCATAACGTAATACACGACGACGAGAGAGAGCGTAAATAAGAAAAGAAGGGTAGATAAAGCGTTCACGGATAACGAAATCCCTTGTCGTGCCCGCGAATAAATTTCAACAGACAACGTCGAAAAGCCGTTGCCCGTCACGAAAAACGTAACTGCAAAATCATCAAGCGAGTATGTGAGCGCCATGAAAAACCCAGCGAAAATGCCGGGGGTAATGTATGGGAGGACGACTTTCGTCAATACGTTCCATTCGTTTGCCCCTAAGTCGCGTGCCGCGTCAATGAATGTTGGGCTCATTTCTTGTAGCTTTGGCAGCACCATTAACACGACAATTGGAATGCTGAAAGCGATATGAGACAGAAGAACGGACGTAAAGCCGAGCTGAATGCCAACGATCGTAAATAAAATGAGAAACGATGCCCCGATAATGACGTCAGGACTGACAATTAAAATGTTATTTAACGTAAGCAACGTCTGTTTCCAACGATGTTTCGCATAATAAATGGTGATCGCCCCGAAAACGCCAATGATTGTCGCAAGCGATGACGATAATAATGCGACGATCATCGTATGCAATACAATGATGAGCAAGCGCGTATCATCAAACACTTCTTTATACCAATCGAGCGTAAACGATTCGAAATGATGCATCGTTCCGCCACTATTAAACGAATAGTAGATTAAATAAAAAATAGGCATGTATAGTATAAAAAACACAAGCGCTAAATAGAGGCGAGAAAACTTCATTGTCTCACCCCCCATTTTTTATTCCCTGTCAACGCCATGATACTAGCCATGGCAATCATTAAAAAGACAGCGATTGTCGCACCCATTCCCCAGTTTTGCGTCACGAGAAAATGTTGCTCAACAGCGGTGCCAAGCGTAATGACGCGGTTTCCAGCGATCAACCTCGTCAACATAAAGAGCGAAAGCGACGGAATGAACACCGCCTGACAGCCTGCTTTTACGCCATCAAGCGTAAGTGGAAAAATGACGCGACGAAATGTCGTCCATTCGCTCGCTCCTAAATCGCGTGCCGCATCCATGAGAGAAGGATTCAATTTTTCAAGCGCATTAAAAATCGGCAAAATCATAAACGGAATAAAAATATAAACAGATACGAAAACAAAACTAAAATCTGTAAACAATAACTGCTTCGTTCCGATTCCGATGGCTTCAAATAGCGCATTGATTGCGCCATACGTGCCGAACAATCCGAGGAAAGCATACGCTTTCAACAATAAATTGACCCATGTCGGCAAAATAATAAGCAACAACCATAGCTGCTTATGCTTCGTTTTCGTCAATAAATAGGCGGTTGGATAAGCGATAAGAAGCGAGATGGCTGTAATTAAAAATGCATACCAAAACGAATTAAACGTCATTCGTAAATAAACAGGTGTGAAAAAAGTTTCATAGTTCACGAGCGAGAAATGGCCTTCCATATCGAAAAACGAATAATAAACGATAAGAATGATCGGTGCAATGACGAACAACCCGATCCATAGCCAATATGGGATAGCATAAGCGTAACGGCGCATGTTACTCCCCTCCGCTCTGCTTCATGACATGGATCGCTTCCGGTTCAAAATGAAGGCCAATTTCTTCCCCGATTTCCGCCTTTTTTGTTGAGTGAACGAGCCACTCGTTCCCATATGCATCATAACAACAAAGCTCGTAATGAACACCACGGAATAAAACAGAATCGACGCGCACGCGCAATTTGCCTCGTTCAACAGTTGTTAATTCTAAATCTTCAGGACGAATGACAATATCTACCCGTTCATTTTTTGCAAAACCGTGATCGACGCACGTAAATTGTTGATTTGCAAATTCCACAACAAAATCGTCAATCATCGTGCCAGCAATGATGTTTGACTCCCCGATAAAATCAGCGACGAAGCGGTTGACAGGCTCATCATAAATATCTTTTGGTGTACCGCGTTGCTCAATTTTTCCTTTATTCAATACAAAAATTTCATCTGACATCGCAAGCGCTTCTTCTTGATCGTGAGTGACGAAAATAAATGTAATGCCAAGTCTTCGTTGCAGTTCGCGCAACTCATATTGCATTTCTGTTCTCAATTTTAAATCAAGTGCAGAAAGCGGTTCATCTAACAACAAAACTTCCGGCTCGTTGACGATCGCGCGGGCGATGGCGACACGTTGTCGTTGTCCACCTGACATTTCATGAATCGCGCGTTGTTCGTACCCTTCTAAGTTGACGAAACGAAGCGCTTCCTTTACTTTTCGTTCGATATTTGCCATGGGCATTTTTTTAATGCGCAAGCCAAACGCGACGTTTTCAAACACGTTTAAGTGAGGAAAAAGAGCGTAATCTTGGAACACCGTATTCACTTGCCGTTTATTTGCTGGAACGTTGTTTATTCGTTTTCCATGGAAATAAATATCGCCTTTCGTCGGTTCGATAAAACCAGCGATTAAGCGAAGGATGGTCGTTTTTCCGCAACCGGACGGACCGAGAAGCGTATAAAATTTTCCTCGCTCGATTTCAAAACTAACATCATCGAGCACAGGAAGATCATCATCGTATTGTTTTGTCACATGGTCAAAGCGAATAATGACGCGATCGTCCATATTGTTTTTCCCACCTCATTTAGCTATTTTTAAATTCATTATGAACGATCGGTTTATATTGGGCAACTTTTTATTGAAGGACACCGTAGCTAATGATTTCAACGGTTGGATGAATATCGATCTTTGCTTTCGCAAAAGCTTTCGGCCAGCTTTTTTGTTTTTGAAACGGTTTGTATTCGTAAGCGCGGGCATACAAACCAAATCCGACTGGATCGACTTCGTACTTTTGCATTTTTTTGACGATGCTCTCCAGCTGTTTTTGTATTTCCTTTGCAAGCCATTTCTCGACTTTTTTCTTTTCTTTTTTCATATCGATGTATGTCGTTGACTCCGTGACGATTACGCCGAGCTTCATACGAACGTCAAAATGGAACACCCCATTTCGAAATGACGGTTTATATGAAAAATCACCATGTTCAATCGAAATGCTTACGTATTCTTTTTGTTTAGTCAATTCTTTCGTTTGAAACGTAAGCGATGTAGCAGGTTTAACATTTTTTTTCAATATCGCAAAATACGGGCTCTCTTTTTGGGAAAGGCTACCGACATATTTTCGTTGTCGATTAAATAAAGCAATGCCACCTGCTACTAAATCCCCTTTATGCACTTTTAAAATGGGGGCAAATGGAGTTTGGGCACGATCGAGCGATGAACGCCGAAAATCAAGCATATTAATTTTTGTTGTTTGTTTACTTACATGGGCCGTTAATATGACATCGCGAATAGCGACAGATAAACGCGGTTTATCTTCAAGACGAACGTACATTAAATCTTTTAACGGACCATCAAAAACGATAAAATTCGCTGTTGTTGAATTTTTCGGATCGCGATAAAACACATCCAAGTAGGAAAACATGTCGTGTTTTTTCGTGAACGTTTTACTGACGATAATGTTTTGCGCTTTTCCACCAACAATTTTTCCAGACGCAAACGCGTTTGCTTTTGACCGTCCGTCGCGCGGCGTCATTCCAATTGTACGAATGACTTCGTAAATGTTTTTAGACTCTTTATTAAACACAGGGCTAATCGAGTAAACGAGTAACTTTCCATCTTTCCCCTCATCTAAACCGACCGTCAATGCGAGTGTTAATTCGTCAAGTTGAGTTTTCATTCCACATCCACTAGCTATAAAAAAGCAAAGTATGGCATATATACACTTTTTCATTTGTTTTTCCCTCCTTGAAACCATCGTGCAATGGAGGTGTAAATAAATAAACCGATAGGGAAAAAGTACGCTCCCCATAAACCGTATCTTTCCCACCACGAACCCATCGTTTGAATATGAGAAAACGATGGATTGTATAAAAACGACGTGAAAATAAATATACAAACAGCAACGAGTAATACGATCGTATGATCCTTTTTTCCAATGAGTTGACTAATGCCAAAAACAGTTGTGAAAATATAGGGGATGCCTGTCGTTGACATCACGAACAAATAAAACGATAAAAAAATCACTTCAAACCGTTCGATAAACGAAAATTCGATCGTTTTAAGCAGCGACAACGTCGGCCAAATAAGCGAAGGTGTTTCGTCTGGGCTAAAAAAAATAAAACATGTGATCGTAATGAGCAAAAATGTAAAAGCCGAGATGCTGTTGGCGATGACCATCGCTTTTACCGCATGCTTTTTTTCTTTTAAAAATGGGTAAAACACGAACGCTAATTCAAATCCTAAAAAAGATAAAACTGTCGTTTTCACCGCTTGAATAATTGGAGCCCATCCTTCCTTGAGCATAGGGAGCATATGCAAAATTGTCCCTTTTTGTAACGGCACAGCAATAAGAATAGGCATCCAAAGCGTTAAATAAAAGACAACTTCAGCATAACGCCCAAGTACACGCACACCATTTCGTGTAATTAAAAAGCCAGGGAGCATAAATAACATCATAATGAGATAGTTTGGTGTGTTTGGTAAAACCCATACTTGTGTAATATGAATAGAGGTAAAAACGACGGTGATTGACGCTAATAAAGCGTAAGCGACAAAAGCAAGATGAAGAAACGTCCCAAATATACGGCCGAAGTAGCGACGAGAAAGATCAAAAATCGTGTCTTGTTCATGCTTTTTCATCGTTTTTATAATGATCGTACTTGCGATGATCGAAATGATCCAGCCGATGACAATGGCGATCCATCCATCTGTATTGGCGATATCGGCAAGTTGGGCTGGAAGCGATAAAATGCCAATGCCGATTTGTGTGCCTGAAATGAGAAAAATATATTGCATCGTTGTTATTTCGTTAAATTGATATCGTTTCATACCCACCACTTATTTACGAAATTTTTTTTGTCTCGTCAGTTGCGTTGGACGGGCGGATAATGGGCGCGTGCGCATCATCCAAAGCGGGAAGCGCAAAAGTGTATCTTTCCAATCGCGCAACCGCGCAGGAGCAAACGGACTTCCTGCAGGTGTGCCGAGCGACTCTAATGAAATCAAATGGCCGATAATAAGCATGAACCCGATAACCATACCGACTAAACCAAATAAAGAAGCGGCAATCATCATTGGAAAACGCAATAAACGAATCGACTCGGACATATCTGGGTTCGGAATAATAAACGATGCAATGGCTGTCAACGAGACGATGACGACCATAATGTTGCTGACGATGCCGGCTTCAACGGCTGCTTGTCCAATGACGACACCGCCAACGATGCCGACCGTTTGTCCGATCGGTGCAGGTAAACGCAACCCCGCTTCACGTAACATTTCAATCGCAAGTTCCATTAAAACGGCTTCTAAAAGCGGTGGAAGCGGGACGCGTTCGCGCGATTCGCCAACGGTTAACAATAAATTGAGCGGAATAATTTCGTAATGAAACGAAAGTGCTGCGATGTAAGCAGACGGTAAAAAGATCGCCATAAAAAAGGCAAGCAAGCGCAACAGTCGCAAAAACGAGGCGATCATCCAACGTGTACTGTAATCATCAACGGTTTGGAAAAACGTAATAAACGTCATCGGACCAATCATGACGCTAGGCGAGCGGTCAACAACGATAACGATGCGCCCTTGTAATAAGTTGCTGACCGCAGCATCTGGTCGTTCCGTCAACAAAAATTGCGGAAACGGTGAAAACGGATTATCTTCAATATGTTGCATTAACTCCCCGGTATTGACGATCGTATCGACATCAATTTGTTCAATCCGATCTTTCAACTCTTGCAGCACTTCTGGATGAGCGATGTCTTCTAAGTACAATAATACGACAGGGGTATGTCCGCGTCTGCCGACGGTCGTTTCTTCAATTTTTAATTGTTGGTGTGGCAAATAGCGGCGAATTAACGCGATATTTTTTTCACACGTTTCAATAAAACCTTGGTGCGACCCTTTAAGCGATGATTCAATTTGCGGCTCTGCGATCGCGCGTTGCGGCCATCCTTGCGTATCCAACAACAATACATGGTCGTCGCCGTCTAAGAATAGTGCGGTTTCCCCTTGAAACACCCGTTGAAAGACATGTTCCCATTTTGTCGTATATGATTTTGAGCCGATTGGCAATTGAATATCAGCAATCGTGTGAATTTGTTTCGTTTCAAATAAAAGCGGATTAATAATGTTATTGTTAATCGAGTTTTTATCAACGAGCGTGTTGAGATAAATAAGCAACGCTCGTCTTTTTGGTTCCCCAATAAATAGATGACAATATATGAGATCAGGCGTTTTTGAAAAATAATCACGCAACGTTTGTTCGTTCATATCGAGCGAGTGCGTGACGGTTTGTTGTATTCCGTTCATCATTCATCCCCTTTAAGCTGTTGAAGTGGTTCGATAGCTGGTCCTTCTAGCACTTTTCCAGTAAAACAGAAGCGTGAACCGTGACATGGGCAGTCCCATGACCGTTCACTATTGTTCCATTCCAGTTCGCAACCCATATGCGTACACGTTGTATCGACGACATACAGCGTGCCTTGTTCGTCGCGGTAGGCACCTGCCCGTTTTCCGTCTACATTGACAACGGCTCCTTCCCCTTTCGATATGTCGCGCGGGGTACGAAGGGCATATTCCAGTTTTCCAGTTAAAAAATGTTTAGCGACATCAATGCCCTCAGTGAACAAATTGTTTAGTGACGGGTCAGCGATAAATCGTGACGGAGTAAATAAATGCGCGTAACGATGTTCTTTTTGTAACGCTAAATGTGTCAAAAGACGAGCTGCAACCATACTTGTCGTCATCCCCCATTTTCGATATCCTGTCGCGACAAGAATGTGCGGAAGACTTTTGCGAATCGGACCGATGTATGGAAGATTGTCTAACGTGACGAGATCTTGCGCCGACCAACGATATAGCACATGTGATAGCTCGAACGTATGTTCACAAAACGATTGTAACGCTTCATAGTGGTGAATCATGTTGATCCCTTGTCCGACTTTATGCGACTCGCCGCCAACGAAAAGAAGTGTTTTTCCATCCATTGTTGTACAGCGCAGCGACCGCTTTGGTTCATTTGCGCTTAAATACATGCCTTGCAATCGTTCGTGAGCTTCGACTGCAATGACGTAAGATCGCTCTGCATGCAAGCGTGCAAAGTAAAAAGCAGGGTCAAAAAACGGAAAGTGGGTACAAATGACAACAGTGTCACAAGTGATCGTTGCTCCATTTTTCGTTTGTACAATCGGCTGCGTCGTTGTCTCAATATGTTGTGCAACAGTTTGTTCGTAAAAAGATGCCCCGTATTTTACAGCAAGCTCGACTAATGTTTTTATATAATGGAGCGGATGAAATTGCGCTTGGTTTCGCATCATGACTGCACCTTGGATAGAGAAAGGAAGCGACAGTTGATCGACATATGCCCCATCGATGCCGAGCGTTTCATACGCTTTCCATTCCGCCTCAAGCTTATGTAATTGCGTTTCTTCGGTTGTATACACGTATGCATCTTCTAGCGATACGTCGCAATGAATATTGTGTTCTTTTACGATATGCAAAATCGATTGCAACGCTTCTTTGTTTGCTTCGTAATATTGCCGAGCGCTATCTTCACCGAAGTGGGCAATCAGTTCATGATAAATGAGATCATGCTGGGCAGTTATTTTTGCGGTCGTATGCCCTGTTGTGCCGTGACATAGCCGGTCTGCTTCGATGACGGCGACACGCACTCCTTGTTTAGCGAGCAAATAAGCCGTTGTAATGCCTGTTATTCCTCCACCAATAATCGCTACATCCGTTTCAATCGGTTGCGTCAAAGATGGAAAAGACGGAAGCGTTGTTGTTTGTAGCCAATACGATTGAGATAACTTTGGTAAAGACATGTTTTTGTTCCTCCATACCCATGTTTTTCTTAATTTTCCCCAAATCGAAAAGTTTATGATGAACATTTGCAAAGATGATAAAATGGAAATAGACGAGTATAGAAACGTTTTTATAACATAACGTAAGAGGGAGATTGAAAGTGAATAAAGATGCAAACATTCGTTTACAAGATAACGTGGTGTTAGAACATTATGGGCTTAATGAGTTGCATTTAGAATCTGTTCGTCATTATCGCGAACAATTTGCAAAAGCAAAGCCAAACCATCCGTGGAACGGGTTAGAAACGAAAGATTTTTTATATAAAATTGGGGCATGGGGAAAAATACGAGATACAAACAAAGAAGGGCTCACATTAGCAGGGCTCCTTATGTTTAGTGAAGAGCGAATGATTACAGAAGTTTTACCACAATACTTTTTAGAATATCGCGAATATGATGATCATGCGGTGCATTGGACAAACCGCTTTACTTCACAAGACGGAACGTGGTCGGGAAATATTTATGATTTTTATTTTAAAGTGATGAACGAGCTCAAAGATGTATCTACATTTGAAAAAGAAGCGGTGCATGAAGCGCTTATCAACGCGATTGTCCATGCCGATTATAATGGCGATGGAGGCATTATTGTTGAACGGCAGCAATCATATATACAATTTTCTAATCCAGGGCTTTTCGGCATTCCTTTAGAACAAGCATATAGCGGCGGGATTAGCCATTTGCGCAATCCGAATATGTTTAAAATGTTTATTTACATTCAGTTTTGTAAACGTGCTGGAGTCGGTTTAAAAACAATAGAGACGATTTGCTCACAACAACTTGCTGTCGAGCAATATGATTTTCAAAAACGAACGGTCGTTACATTGCCTATTGTGTCCTTCTCAGAAAGACACGAACATATAGAGGAGATCGAGGCAGTAAGTGATTGGACGGACGATGTGCCATTGTCGGACTCCGTAAATAAAGAAGAAAACTCCTATAATATCGAACAAAACTCCGTTAATAACGAGATTAAGTCCATAAATAACAAACCAAACTCCTTAAATAGTGAAATTGACTCCGTGAATAAAGGGTTTAACTTCATAAATAACGAGGACAAACCCGTAAATAAAGAACAAAACTCCGTAAATATCCCATCCGACTCCGTAAATAAAGTGGGTGAGGAAGAAGAAATAAATGTCGATCAGGAGTTATGGAACATTGCTGAAATTGCACGTAAGAAAAAAAGGCTTGCACCGACCAAAATGGAAGAAATCATTTTGCAACTATGCGCTCATCGACCGTTAATGTTAAAACAATTAGCGTATTTACTAGATCGGACGCCAGACGGTTTACGAAACAACTATTTAGGAAAGTTATTAGCAGAAGGAAAAATGCGCTTAAAGTATCCAGAACAACCAAATCACCCAAAACAAGCATATATGACGAATAAATAATATTCATGATTTGTTCAATATTTCACAAACTATAATCGACAAAAGAATGTTACAATGATGGTAACAAAAGAAAAGTTGAGGTGACAGAAGATGCTTGTATGCGAATGGAGAAACTTTTCAACAGATGCGGAAACATATACACTAGAGATATTTGAAGAAATGATTGGCGATGAATTTGAAGCGATGATGTTTGAAGATGATCAAGAAATTCCTTCTTATATATGGACAGTAAACTATGTTGTCATTGTGAAACGAAATACGCGCATGTACAACGATATTTCGTTTACGAAAATCCCACGCAATCCAGTGTGTGAGTAACCGTCTTTTTTAACAAAAGACGGTTCTCTTATAAAAATAATTGCTCAACATTTCACAAAGTTGACACACACGAAAGTGATTCCTTTCGTTATAATGTAAATGTGAAAACAATCACATTTTATTTTTTCAATTATCTTGTGAAAAGTTTCACAAGAACAATATAGGAGGGTCTTATATGGCTATTGATGAAAAAGTATTAGACCAAAAGAAAGAAGTTACAAAAATGATTGATACGCTTGTGGCTAATGCGCAAAAGGCGTTAAAAGCGTTTCGCGATTACGATCAAGAAACGATCGATCATATCGTCAAACAAATGGCGTTAGCTGGGCTTGATAAACATATGTATTTAGCAAAATTAGCGATTGAAGAAACAAAACGTGGCGTGTATGAAGATAAAATTATTAAAAACATTTTTGCGACAGAATACATTTACCATAACATTAAATATGATAAAACGGTTGGCGTCATCCGCGAAAATGAACAAGAAGGCATCATTGAAATTGCCGAGCCTGTTGGGGTGATCGCTGGGGTTACACCGGTAACAAACCCAACATCAACAACGATGTTTAAGGCGCTTATTTCAATCAAAACGCGCAACCCAATCATTTTTGCGTTCCACCCATCTGCGCAAAAATGTAGCAGTGAAGCAGCACGTATTTTACGCGATGCAGCCATTGCAGCTGGCGCGCCAGAACATTGTATTCAATGGATCGAAACGCCTTCTGTTGAAGCGACTCAACAATTAATGCATCATCCTGGCGTTTCGCTTATTCTTGCGACAGGTGGAGCAGGCATGGTTAAAGCGGCATATAGCTCAGGAAAGCCAGCATTAGGGGTTGGACCTGGTAACGTGCCTTGCTATATTGAGAAAACTGCAAATATAAAACGTGCCGTGAACGATCTCATTCTATCAAAAACGTTTGACAACGGTATGATTTGTGCGTCTGAACAAGCGGTTATTATTGATAAAGAAATTTATGATGCCGTGAAAAATGAGATGATTGCAAACAAATGTTATTTCTTAAATGAAGAAGAAAAGAAAAAAGTTGAAAAGCTTGTCATTAATGAGAATACGTGCGCAGTCAATCCGAATATCGTCGGTAAACCAGCATATGAAATTGCGAAAATGGCAGGCGTTGATGTGCCTGTTGATACGAAAATTCTTGTGGCAGAACTAAAAAGCGTTGGTCCGCAAGAGCCGCTTTCTCGTGAAAAATTAAGCCCAGTATTGGCGTGCTATAAGGTGAATAGTACAGAAGAAGGTTTAAAACGAGCAGAAGAAATGCTTGAATTCGGTGGACTTGGCCACTCGGCTGTCATTCATTCAGAAAATCAAGAAGTCATTCTTGAATTCGGTAAGCGAATGAAAGCAGGACGGATCATTTCGAATGCCCCATCTTCACAAGGAGCGATCGGTGATATTTACAACGCATACATTCCGTCATTGACGCTCGGTTGCGGCACATTCGGTGGCAACTCTGTTTCGACAAACGTTGGGGCGACACATTTAATTAACATTAAAAAATTAGCGAGAAGGAATGTAAACATGCAATGGTTTAAAGTTCCGCCAAAAATTTATTTTGAAAAACATGCGACACAATATTTAGCGAAAATGCCAAACATCTCACGTGCCTTTATCGTTACAGACCCAGGCATGGTGAAGCTCGGCTATGTTGATAAAGTGTTGTACTATTTACGCAAACGCCCAGATTATGTGCATTGCGAAATTTTCTCAGAAGTTGAGCCAGATCCATCGATTGAAACCGTCATGAAAGGTGCCGATATGATGCATGCGTTCCAACCAGACGTCATCATTGCTCTTGGCGGTGGTTCAGCGATGGATGCGGCGAAAGCGATGTGGTTGTTCTATGAACATCCGAATACAGACTTCAATGGGTTAAAACAGAAGTTTTTAGATATTCGTAAGCGTGTATTTAAATATCCAAAACTCGGTCAAAAGGCGCAATTTGTCGCGATTCCAACAACGTCTGGTACAGGTTCAGAAGTGACATCGTTTGCGGTCATTACAGATAAGAAAAATAACGTTAAATATCCGCTTGCTGATTATGAGTTAACACCAGATGTCGCCATCGTTGACCCGCAATTTGTTATGACGATGCCAAAACATATTACAGCGGATACAGGTATGGACGTATTAACACATGCCATTGAGGCGTACGTATCGAACATGGCGAACGACTATACAGACGGATTAGCGCTAAAAGCGATTCAGCTCGTTTTTGAATACTTGCCACGCGCATACAAAAACGGCAACGATGAAGTAGCGCGCGAAAAAATGCACAACGCATCAACCATTGCTGGTATGGCATTTGCGAACGCATTCTTAGGCATTAACCATAGTTTAGCGCATAAACTTGGGGCAGAATTCCATATTCCGCACGGACGTGCAAATACGATTTTAATGCCGCATGTCATTCGTTACAACGCGCAAAAACCGAAGAAATTTACAGCGTTTCCGAAGTACGAACATTTCGTAGCTGACGAACGTTATGCTCAAATTGCGCGCTTGCTCGGCTTGCCAGCAAGAACGACAGAAGAAGGAGTAGAAAGCCTCGTTCAAGCGATCATTAAGCTTGCAAAAGAACTTGATATGCCATTAAGCATCGCGGCAACAGGCGTCAGCAAAGAAGCATTCGAAAGCAAAGTTGACCAACTCGCTGAATTAGCTTTCGAAGATCAATGTACAACAGCTAATCCAAAATTGCCATTAGTCAGCGACCTTGCCGACATTTATCGCCAAGCGTATAAGGGAGTGTAAGAACTAAAAAGTTTTTCCATTATGAATAACAGGGGGGAGCGTTCCGTTACTTTTGGAACGCTCCTTTTTCATATCTTGAATTTATAACCTTTCATAAGGAATATTGCGGAAAATACGGATATACATGTTTTCTTTTTTTTTTTATAATTAGCAGTGAACCGATCGGTGACGTACAAAATTAGGGGAAGAAGGAGCGATAAAATTGAAGAAGAAAATGTTTGCTATTGTCTTTTCGATGGCGTTAGTTTCTATTGGAGTCGTAGCTCATGCTGGAACAAACTACGAGGGGTATGACGTTATTGTTCCGAAATTTAATGGAAATGCATTTACTCCACAACAAGAAAAATCTAAAAGCGGAGAATCGGTAGATTTGAAAGTGTCTACCTTAGGAAAAGCGATTGATGCAAGAGCTCATTCATATGATGGTGGAACAGGTAGTTGGGTGCGGGTAGCTACTGTTGGTGGACCGTTTAAACTACCTAATTCGATCAAAAAAGGTGCAAGTAC
Source organism: Anoxybacillus gonensis (assembly GCF_001187595.1). Taxonomy (GTDB): domain Bacteria; phylum Bacillota; class Bacilli; order Bacillales; family Anoxybacillaceae; genus Anoxybacillus; species Anoxybacillus gonensis. The sequence continues at coordinate 2,745,536 of NZ_CP012152.1, read as the reverse complement.
GAGAGTGGAGTTTAGTACAGATTTCAATGAGGTTGTTGATGTACGAGTGAAAGGTGAATGGCGCAGCAACTAAAAGCAGGGAAGATCGTTTCCCTGCTTTCCATCGAAGAGAGGGAGGAGGATTGTTTTGCAAGAACAAGTACGTGTTGAGTTGAAACGAATGTTAAATAAACGAAATGTGATCATATGGACTTCGGTTGTACTTTTTCCTATCGCGTATTTTTTCGTGATTAAAGATCAATATGTTTTTTACAGATATATTGAGATATTTTTACGTTTATATTCTGGAGGTATTTCTCTTTTCTTTCCAATTTTAATGGTTTTGCTCTATGCTGTACATTTTTTGGATGAAAAGAAAAATCGATTTCTGCTTTATGCACAAGCAAGGGTATCTCTTTCACATTATTTTTTTAGTAAAATAATAGCAAATGCAATTGCTTCATTTGTAATATCTTTTCTAATGATGTTTATTCCCTTCATTTTTTGTATGTATATTGTGCCAAAGCTTGAATTAGTCAGTTTATATGAACATTTAAACAATCCGATTCCATATACGACATTTGAACAACTTCTATCGCTTGGCACTTTGTCTTATGGTTTAATTTATGCAACATGGGTTGGGTTGAATGGAATGTTGTATGCCACTTTCGGATTAGTTTTAGTGATGCTTATGGATAAAATGCTCGTTGCGTTTTTTACTCCATTTATCTATTATTTGCTAGGCACCTTTTTTGCTCAAATTGTAGGATTAGATCAATTTGCTCCAGATGTATCTATTTTTCCTTTTCGGATTTTTCAACAACCGATGTGGACGGTGCTCGTTCCATTTTTCTTATTAACGTTTATTGTTTCTGCTTTATTTGCACGTGTAAAGGGAAGAGTGGATGAAATGTATGTTTAGGATTTTTCATAGCAAGCTGGATTACTTCAAGTGGAGTGTCGTAGCGTGCATCATTTATCTTTATAGTTTAAGAAGTAAGGAATACATTTTTTTCCTAAGTTATACGGGTAAGAAAGAAGTGAATATATGGGATTTCATCATATCTTATTTCGGGAATCCGTATCTCGTTACATATTTCATCTTTCCATTTCTTTGCTTCTACTCTGTTTTTTATATTGTTTCTTACTATGAATATGTTGTACTCATAAGACTAGGCTCTTTAAATAGATGGGTTTATCAAACAACGATTCGCTTTTTAGAAATACTTATAACAACTATTTTCATATGGTCGTGTGTCAGTCTGATCTTATTAAAAGGGGTTTCATTCTCTAGTTCTTGGAGCACTTTGAGTAAAGATTATATGCTTCTTACTGAAACCCAGACAATACAGAAGTTTATTCACGATCCGTTCGTCGCGTTTTTGTGGCAAATTTTATTGCTCTTTTTCTTTTTTATTTGTTTGCATATTATTTTTTGTTTTTTCTATTTACTTATTCAACGAGTTCGAGTGCTTATTGTCTTTGTATTTTCCATATGGGTGTACACCATTGTGTCTTTTAAGCGTTTTCCAAATCACCTTGGAGAATTCAAGATACCTAGTTATTTTTCTCTTACACAAACTTTAGAAACATTTCGTCATCAGGCATTTCCGTTTTTTGTATTCTTTTTTATTGCATGTGTATTGGTTGTATTGTGGAACAGGAGAAGGATCATGGAGTTTTTCAGCCAATACAAACACATGGTGTTGTTCTTGTTGACAGTTTTTGTAGTGATGTGGGTACAACAATCGAAAAATATGAAAACGTCAATGGACTTTTTTGGAGTTGTTTTTTTAGGCACAACAAAACATTTACGCCTCTTGCCTCTTTTAACATATATGATTATTTACGTAGGATTTGTTTATATTGTCAATGTATGTTGGGAAAGAGAAAAAAAGAACATGATTTATTACGAGCTCATACGGTATAGCTCCGTTCTTAAGTGGTTAAAGAAAGAGACTTTAATGGTGACATGGCTTGCTTTGCTTTATCTCGTGTTTCTTTTTTTTGTATCACTTGCGATTTCGCTATTAAAGGGGCTGTCGTTTCGTTTTTTCACTTCATTTCAACAAGACATTTCATTATTTTCTTTGTTGTACCACTTTTTTATTAATGGTTATTTACAAATAGTTGTGTATGTGTTGTTCGTCATGCTTTTTAATTTTTTGACCCGAAATCGGTTTTATGGTATAGCGTTGCTCGTTATCATAACGGGATGTTCCACTTCACCGTTCATTCCATTTAAGCTAAATAGCTTAATATATGTTTTTGAAGGAAGATCCGTTTATTTGATTAGCCTTGTTTTGATTTTATGGTTGACGGGAATAGTAATGAGTATTTCCCTTCTTTTGCGAAGAAAAATGTTTTAGAGAAGGTGATCAACATGGTGCATATTGAACTGCAAGATGTATGCAAATCTTTTAAAGGAGTTCCTGTCTTTCAACATGTGAACGTTATGATTGAAAAAGGAAAAACATATGGAATTATGGGTCCAAATGGTTCAGGGAAGTCAGTGTTTTTTAAACTCATATGTGGTTTTTTAAAACCTGATACTGGAATTGTTCGTGTAGATGGAAAAGAAATTGGTTTAAACAACCGCTTTCCAGATCACTTTGGAATTATTATTGAACGCCCAGGATATATATCAAATAAAACAGGGTTCCAAAATTTAAAAGAACTAGCCTTAATTAAAAATCAAATCGATGACCAAAAAATCCGGAAAACAATGGAACGGGTTGGGCTTGATCCAGATGCAAAGCAAAAAGTGAAACACTATTCATTAGGAATGAAACAAAAATTAGCGTTAGCACAAGCAATCATGGAAGATCAACAAACGTTAATTTTAGATGAGCCATTTAACGCATTAGATCGTACGAGTGTGGACAATATACGTCAGATGCTTCTTTCATTTAAGACGGAAGGGAAAACGATGCTTATAACAAGCCATAATCAAGAAGATATAGATATTCTCTGTGACCATGTGTTTGAAATTAATCAATATACGCTACAGCAGATCAAATGAAAAGCATGGGAAATGCTTGCCCATGCTTTTTATGTTTTACATTTAAGGTTCAATGATTCCTTCTTTTATTGCTTTCACTACCGCTCCAACTCGAGAATCAACTCGCAGTTTCTTTATGATGGTAGAAACATGATGTTCTACTGTTCGGCGGCTTATATTTAATGAATGACTAATATTCTCGTTTGTTTTATCTTGAGCAATTAATTTTAGAATGACAAGTTCCATTTTCGTTAGAGAAATGTTTTCTTCTTCATCTACATCATTCGGAAAAAATGCGAACCCTTCATATGCTCCGCGTATTGCATTCGCTAACTGAAGGATAGACTCCTCTTTTACTACAAATGCAGATGCCCCAGCATGTTTCGCAGCTCTTATGTATTCGCTATAGTTATATCCAGATAAAATGACAACTTTGCAATCTGGATATAACATTTTCATCTTCTTTGTCCACTCTAATCCATTTCCATCTTTTAAACGAATATCCATTACGATCACATGAGGATTCAATGTTTCGATGGATTCTTGTAGTTGAGATAAATGTAAAACTGTTCCCACAACATGCATATCTTCTTCTCTTCCAAGCAATTCTTTTACTCCTTCAATCATAAGCGCATGATCATCAACTAGTAATACTTTTATCTTCATGCTTTTCCACCTCTTCAAATGGAATCATTATAAAAATTCGTGTTCCGAGTTGCTGGTCGGAATATATGTCCCATCTTCCGCCTAACATATATAGTTGTTTTTCGATGGAAGCTAATCCGAAGCGATGTTTTTCGATTATTTGAGATATGTGTGTAGGGACGGAAAATCCATTTCCATCATCTTCAACAGAAATATGAAGCATCTCATCTTCTTCCCATAGTGAAACAATAATCAATGTAGCTTCTGCATGTTTAACAGCGTTATAAGCAAGTTCACGGATGATTCGATATAGAGTAACTTGTAAAGATGATGGAATAATTCTCATCCCTAAATCATAGTAAACTTCAACATCAAGACGGTGTTCGATTCTGATTTTGTTTCGCAGTCCATATAAGCTATTTTCTAAACCTAGATGTTCAACAAACATAGGGTATACGTTTTCGCACATATCGCGTACTTTGTGAATTTTATCTCGTAGCATCTCATAAATTTGTTTGTCGTCGTTTTCATTTTGTCTCAGTTGAAATCTTTGGAAGATAACAATAAGCTCTTGTAATATTTCATCATGTAAAAACATAGCCAGCTTCCACTTTTCATATTCTTGAATAGAGTATGCATGTTTATTAGTTAAGCTATTTGTTATTTGTTTTGTTTGGTATGTGAAATACCATTGAACCATTTGATATATAGTAATGGAAAAAATAATGAGTATATTTATGGGTAATAAAGGTAAATTATAGTTTATTGTGAACAATACAATATTACATATCAATAAACTTATACATAAAATGACGATTTTTCTCCCAATTTGCTTCGCAACGACGCGCCAATCTGCGATTCCTTGTTTAGTTAATAAATATGATAGAGTGAGAGGGAAGAAAATGATACTTACCATCGTATAATAAAAGGAAAGAAATGAAAAGCCAAATAAAATACTTGGAACGAAACTAAAAAGAATCATCGGAGCGAACGATAAACATAGGCCCAAAATAAGCACATATAAATCATTTTTTACTTTTTTTGAGTTCGAACCGAGGTGGGACGCAATTAACACACAACATGTACAAACAGCCATAATGATGTTAAGCACAATAAATAATCGAGCGATGATTTTTATAGATGGCTCATTTGCTGCTATATTTCCCCATGTATAAGTGACGAAACAAACGATGCCTGCCCACTTTGCAATAGAGGAAACAGCATGGAAGAATTTTGGTCTTGTTGAAATTGGAAAATATTTAAAAAAATTAAGAAGTGCGTAAGGTGCTGAACAAACAGCGAAGGCTTCGATCGTTTGTGCTGCTTGTATTCCTTGGCTTGAAGGAATGGCACATATAATGGCGATTGCACTGATACACATTAAAATAAAAAATCGTTGCACAACGATGGAATTTGTTTTTTGGATATACGTATATTTACCGATTAATAAGAAAGAAATACCGATAAGTAAAACGATATAATAAGGATGCTTCATATATTGTTCATGTGATTCGATCAAAATGTATGTAATGAGAAGAAAGGAAAGAATCCAAGCCGATGTAAAATATTTATTCATTTTATCACAAGCTTTCTAAGTATGTTTTTAGTGCATGAATTGCTTCTCTTTTTGTTGGAAAACAATCCTCTATTTGTTTCATTGCACGTTTCATAAATATATCAGAAAGAATGAAACAATAATCTAATGCCCCAGTTTTTTGTATGTAGTTTTTTATGATAGAAATGTGCTCTGGAAAGTCAGTAGAATGCAATGTTTCCAATAGCCATCCGTTATCATGTGTAAAACTGTATTCTAAAGCTTTAATAAGGGGTAAAGTTGCCTTTTTACGTATTAAGTCACTTTTTTTGTCGCATAAAATATCTTTGGCATCATTGCGCAGTTGACCACTTATCCCGATGTATGTTGCGATGTCGTACCATTTATATGCCAAGGAACCAGCTCCTAATTGACAAACAAGCCTTGTGAGCGATGATGATTTTTGCGAGATTAGTTGAAAATATTGCTTTTCTGTCGGAATGGATGAACTAATAGTGAAATGCAAATCTCGCCACTGCCCATTACATGCTTCTTTCAGTTCTTTCATCATACGGCATATCTCCGTTTTTAAGTTTCGGGGTGTATGCAAAGCTATCAAATGGATCGCTTCGACGAATAATGCATTAGCAATTGTAACGATTTCCCCTATAGTAACATTTTCCCTCATTATATTTTTTGTTTCTTCATCTGCGATATCGTCAAACAGATCGGTTGCTAAAATTAAAAACTCAATGGCTGCAGCATACGGAATAATTATGTTCGGTTGTAGACAATGATGAAATCGTACGATATAAGTATAAAACTCTGACCAAGAAAAATGGGTATGTTCGTTACATACCTTTCCTGGACAACGGAGTAGTATTTGAATATGTTCACGTATTTCTTCTTGAATAAGTGAGCCGTTGTCCAAGTGGTATACGATAAACGACTGAATTTCTTTTCTCGCTATATAAGTCAAAGCCACTGATCTCCCTTTTCTCTAGTTAAATCCTTATTTTGGAAATAATCGATAAGAGAGTGGAACGCATCGGGAGAAAGTTGCATTTTTACATGATTCCAGTCTTCTTGTGTAATAACTTGTTTCGTGTTGAGTTGTTGAATAACCGTCCATAAGTTCTTTTCCATGTTTTTTCCCCTTTCCTTTTTAAACAAAATTTTACTTTATAATTAAACAATTGTCATTTGTTTTTTGAAAAATAGGTATTTTCCGCAATGAAAATTGCGGAAAATACGGATATGATAGGATGGAAGTTTGTGCTAGACTGAAAGCGAGCCGGCTCGAGAAAATTCTAAATTAAGGTAGGGAAGAAAATGAGGAAGAGGCTTAAGAAATACTATAATCTAGGACTCTCTCTAGCTATGGGAATTGGGGTTTTGACTTTTTCAGACTTCACTTATGCTAGCGATGATAATATTGGTTTTAGTTTCGAGCTAAAGCCTAACTATGGAAATAGTTATTCTGAATCTCGGTATAGACAGACTACTGATCCGAATAACAAATGGAAGGTGAATTTAACTTACTCTTCTGAAGGGGTCGGTTCTATCGCTACTTTCTGGTTGGATAAATCTGGGTCTAGAGTATCTGATACACATGATGTAAAGCAAGGTAGCGGTGCCCATTATTATCCAGCTTTTAGCACGGCAAATCAATCAAATGTGCGTTTAGGGGCTGAAAACAATAACTATAGTCCAGATAGCTACGTAATAAGTGGTTACTGGGATGAAGAAACAAATTAAATGAATTGAATATTTGTTTACCGAAGATGAGCATTTATGATCATCTTCGGTTCTCCTCTTCATAAAACATGAAAAAAGTTGAGTGATAAAAATGATATTTAGTCATATGTATAGAATCCTAAAAAATAAACGGTCTTGGCTTTCTTTTTGCATTGTTTTATGTATACCATTTTTTGAAATTGCACAGTTGATTATGTATCAAAGAAATTCGAATGAAGTTTTTCATCCTGCTTTTGCGTTTTTTCTGACAGGTTCAAGCATTGGACACGCGCCGCAAATTATGCTGATTTGGTTTTTGCCGATTTATTTTCTCATGTTAGTGGCAGATGATCCCATTCAAGATTATCAAACGGGATATCGTTATGTGCTTATAAGTAAAATAGGGAAGAAAAAATATATTTTTCATAAAATGTTTATATCATTTATACTATCATTTTTTACTATGTGTATTGCATTAGTGGTAAACTTTATATTCGTTTCAATTATTTTTTCGGGAGGTACGTTTACAAAAGGGGTTATGGAATTAAACATTGAAGGCAATGCATTGTTTCAGTTTAGTGTAAATCATCCATATGCAGCTATATTCATTTTTTCATTTGTGAGTTGCTTTATGGCCGGTTTAGCAGGTCTCCTTGGGAGTAGTATGAGTTTGTTTTTTCTTGATCGGAAATATGCCTATGCTGCATCGTTTTTTATTTGGTTTTTAATGATTTTGAAAAGAAACTCTATTGTATACCTTTTTCAACCATTTACTGAGTATGGACTAGACGTGCTTATTCCAACTATTTTGTTGGCTTGGTTTATATTTTTAGTAATTTCTACTTTCGTGTTTGTGTATGAGGTTAAGTACAATGAAAGTTAAAAGATCGATACTTATTATCGTCTTATGGGGATTTTTTTCGTTCGTTTGGTTTCTGCAAAATAAACATTTCATATTTCAAAGTCATTTGCAACTTTCATTTACTGAAGTATTGTTGCTCATGAATAGTAGTGCGGTTGGATATAGTTCGATACAGGCTTATGCTTTGTTTTACACGATTCCATTTATTATTTGTGTCGATCATTTCTTTTTTCCAAAGTCCGTTTGTTATATTGTACGGTTCTCGAAACGTAGGCATTTGTATGTAAGAGTCTTTACTGAAATTGTTGTTGTGTCAATCATTTTTTCCTTTATGCATTCGCTTGTTAATGTATTATGTACGAGTTATTTCTTTTCTTTTGAAAAGCTGCAAGAAGTAAGTTTTTTTCGTATTGCTTTATGCAATAGCGTTTTACTTGTACTATTTTATACGTCTGTTGGGCTTATATATCAGTGTTTGAAACACTTGACGCACCAGTCACATGTAGCCTTTTTCCTAACATTGCTTCTTGTTGGAGGATGGTTCTTTATAGAAAAACTGTTTATAGTTACTTCGTGGGGACCTATGAAAGATTTGACCATATATACACAATGGTTTGAAGAACACTGGACGATGAAAGAATTTTTATTTGCTTATATAAGACATGCTCTTCTTGTTTTCTTTCTTTTCTTTATGCATTCATTTTTATATGAAAGAAAGGATTTCGTTTCATGATTCGTCAGTTCTCTTTTTTCCTTTTTGTTATCAGTTCATTTATCGTTCAGGCTATTTTTTTAAATCGTTTTCAACTGTTTTTTTCTTACAGTTCGTTTATTGACGGTGTTCCATTCACATCTTCACATAATCTAGTATATAAATATTTGCTGATTTGGTATTTGCCGATTGCTAGTATGAGTCTCTATTTTTCAGGGCATTTAGAAGATATGAAAAAGTACGCAATTGCTCTTTTTGTACGTAGCTATAATAGAATGAAATGGATGTTGAATCAATATGTGCATGCATTTGTTGTCACTGTAATTTTTATCTTCGTTCAAGCATTTATTATGTTTGTGTTTCATGCGTATAGTGAAAATATATGGACAGCAAATGGCATAAAAGGTTTGTGTATGTATTTATGTACCATATATACACTTATTTGTGTGCAATCGTTTTTGGAATTGTATATCGGAGCTAGGTTTTCTTATTTACTTGTCAATTTATATATTGTCTTTTCTATTTTATTGTCGAATGAGTTGCCACATGAATTGAATTGGATTCATTATCTTTTTATTCCGAATTACGGGATGGGTTTTCGCAATGGAGTAAGTCATTCACCTATTTTTGAACCGTACGTTATCCATTTTTCGATAGGGTGTTTGATCTTGTTATTTATCCAATGTTTACTCGTTTATTTTTCTGTTCAAAGAACAAAACAAATGGACTGGCTATAAAGTGAGGAGATGGAAATGATAGAAGTTCGTCATTTGAGTAAAAAAATAAAAAGTACGTACGTATTAAAAGATATTTGTTATCAATTTGAAGAAGGAAAAATTTACGGGTTGTTCGGTAAAAATGGCTCTGGGAAGACGATGTTATTGCGTGCTTTGGCAGGCTTAATTGTTCCGACTGAGGGGGATGTCGTGATAGATGGGAAAGTGCTACATCGGGACATGTCGTTCCCACCTAGTATAGGAATCATTATAGAAAATATGGAGCTCCTACCTCAATACGATGCATATACAAATCTTTATATTTTGTCGAAAGTTAAAAAAATTGCTTCAGAAGGAGAGATTAGAAAAGCTCTTCATCGAGTGGGGTTAGATCCGTTTCTAAAAACGAAAGTAAAAAAATATTCATTAGGAATGAAGCAACGCTTAAATATTGCCCAAGCTATCTTTGAAAGACCTGATATTATTTTGTTGGACGAGCCCACAAATGCAATTGATGAAGAAGGGGTGGAACTCGTTCAGCAAATTCTCTTAGAAGAGAAAAAAAGAGGAGCGACTATTATTTTTGCAAGCCATATAAAAGAAGATTTACAGCATTTATGTGATGTTTCGGTAAAAATGAGCGAGGGGAAGCTTCTTTTATGAATAAGGGAAAACTTGCAATATTTTTTAGCATTATTTTCATTTGTATCGCTGTTTTTGCCTTACGATATACAAATATTTTCGACAATCGTCAACCAAAGAACATTGTTATACAATCGGGAGATTATGTGGTTGGAAAAAACATTCGTGAGGGAACATATGATGTGATTGTTTTACATGGAGAGGTAAAATTTATGCAGATGAAAATGAGAGAGGGAGATCGCTGGTTGGCAGTTCAGCTGCGACGAGGAGAGCACGTATATGTAGAAGGGAAGGGAAAAGTTCGTCTTAAGCCTTCACGCTTTGAAAAAATAGAGAGAGGAAGAAATGATATTTATCAAATTAACCATTCCGGTTTTTATCTTGTAGGAAAGCAAATTCCAGAAGGAACATATATCATTACTTATACGAGTCACGATATAAAGGGCAAACCGTTCGTTCAGCTTTTATCGTCAAATCGCGATGTGATTCATACGTACGATTTTCAAAATAGTAGGGATAAGTATTATAAAGTAGTTTGTGAAAAAGGACAGATTCTTGAAGTACACAAAAATTTATTTGCAGAGTCGAAACATGTGGTTGTCATTCTTAAGAAAAATGAATAGATAGCATGTGCTAGCGATGATGATGTTAGATAAAATCGAGTAAGTAGAAAATAGCTCTTTCCTGAGGAACTTCTGTAGAATTTCTGTAGAATGAATGTTCGATCCAATATTCGAAAGGGGAATTTCTATGCAAGTGAATTTTCATTTTATTACAGACCGAAGGGTTTAAGCTTCCTTTTTAAACGAGAAGATGGAGTGACAAAAGCATTCTGTGCTGCACAAGCAGCTATGACTTAAATTTCTCCCTATTTTTGCAATAGGCGGTGAGTTAGCGGAATACATCGGGAGTATTCGTTCTTATCGTGTTTGTGGAAGGTGGTTTATATGTCCTTTCAATCTTTTAAGAGTCAGTGGCGTGCTCATCCATTTACAACTGCCTTTGCAGTTTTAGGATTGGTCATATCGCTATTGATGATTTCAATCGGTATTTCTAGTATAAATTATTCCCATTTACTTCAAAGACAGCTTGAACAGTATGTTCCGCCACATGCAACAAAATTAATGGTGACATTTCCACATGAGCCAACATGGAATGATCTTTTTCGGTTGTTTGACAACATAGATCAGGAAACAGGGATTATATTGGAAGGGGTGACTCTTTTACATGATGGCATGCCTATCATGGTAGCTCCGGAACATGTAAAGGAGTCTGTTGAACCTCGTCTACCTATAAAAGAAGGACGCTATTTTACCGAGAAAGAAATGAAAAGTGGAGAAAAAGTAGCCCTTATAGGATCCGAATGGGAAAAAGATACAACGATCATTGGGAATGAGCGCTATATTGTCTTATCTGGTGAGCGATACAAGTGTATTGGGATCATTGGGATAATGGGGGAAAATTCGAGATTATTGGATTCACAAGTTCTTATCCCAATGAAGTCATTACCGCCGAGTGTTATTAGTAAATTATTAAGTCAGCAGCAAATCACGCTGACACTCTATAATACGAAAAAAGATACATACAAGGATGAAACATCCATTCGTATGCAAGCAGAGAAGCTATTTCCACAAGCAAGCATTGACTCTTTTCCATACGAAGCACAGTTATCGTTTCGAATTGATATTGGTGATCGTCTAATGCTTATCGTTCTTGTTTACTTACTTTCTTTAGTTAATGTTGTGAATTTATCGTTTTATTGGGTACAAGAGAGAATATATGAAATTGGAATAAGGAAAGCGTTCGGATATACGAATCGTGACATCGTTTTTATGCTTTTTAGTGAAATGGTTGTATTATGTAGTATTGCAATCGTTTTTGGGTATGGTGTGCAATGGCTATTTCAGCATATATTTGAAAAATGGGTAGGATTCCCATTGCGCATTTCTTTGGTGCACTTTTCAGCAGCCATTGGATTTGTTTTTTGTTCGTCACTGATTGCAATTATCGTTCCAGCTGTCCGTGTTTTTCGTGTGCAACCGATTCATGTCATACATAAAAAGTAGAAATTGAGGAGATATAAAAAATGAAGTATATGCTACTCAATTTAAAAAGCATGTGGCAAAGAAAATGGAGCATAGTATTAATGGTTGTTCAGCTCATCGTATCATTTTGGGTCGTCAATCATGCGCTGATCACAATGGAAACCATTCGTTATCAACAAAAACAGCTATTTTCTGTTACAAATATGAAAGCAAAAACGACCGTTCGATTGTTTATTCCAGACGGTGACGATAGCCAATGGTTTGCAGAGAGATTTCGCAAGCTTGAAAAATTTATAAAAACGATACCGAATGTAAAAGGATACGGATCTTTTGAAGAAACGACGATTAGCCCACAAAACTTTGCAAATAAAACAAGATACGTGCGAAAAAATGAACAACTGTATGCAAATACTCGTATGGAATCATATACAGATCGTACAAAAATGATATATTTCGACTATGACATATATCGTCTGTTTTCAAAGTTTCAATTACTGAAAGGAAGAAAACTAAATAAAAAGGACTTTGAGAAAACAAATAAAGATGTAATTCCAATTTTAATAGGATATGGTTATCACAATGTATTTCACATTGGCGATCGATTTCAAGCTCTAGCTGGATTAGGAGAAAATGCATTTTTTGTTACATACGAAGTCGTTGGAATATTGGATCAAGGAGAGAAATGGTTATCATCCAATGATTATCTTATTGATTACGCGAATGAGTTAGATTGTTTTTTTATTGCTCCATATTTTCCTGAGGAAAGAGATGGAAGACCGATGGATGTTGCCGTGCGGCTAAACAACCTTTTCTTGCAAATATCTAATAAGAAAGATCTTTCACGTGTCGAGAAAAAGATCGAACAGAAGGGAAGAGCGCTCGGTATTTATCCGACGTTAAAAACCATTTCCGATGAGATAAAAGAATATGAAAATAATACAAAACAAAGCGCCCGATTTACTTTTATGATTGGTTTGTTTTTCATTATTGTGACACTCATTGGGGTCATTTCTGTGACGACATCTTCTATTCAAGCACGTAAGTATGATATTGGTGTCATGATGGTGACTGGGGCAAGCAAACGTGATATCGGGCGAATCGTTGTGATGGAATTGTTTTTACTTGTGATGATCTCTGCCATGATCGGTGTTGCACTGAGCTATTGGACAGAACGGCAAAATACATTTTTTGAATATAACATTCGTTTACAAGCGTTTACTTGGTCGTTGTACGTAAAAATTATGGTTGTTTCATGCTTTATAGTTTTGCTATCTTCATTTATTCCGCTTTGGAACGTAAATAAATTAGCATTGCGCAATTTGGTGGAAGGGAGGGAATAAATAGATGCTCATTGAATTACAAAATGTAACAAAAGTATATGGTAAAGATGAATATGCCACAAAAGCGCTAAGTCAGGTAAGTCTACAAATTGAGCGTGGAGAGTTTATTGCGATTATGGGACCTTCTGGATCGGGGAAATCGACTTTATTAAATATTATCGGGTGTATGGATGTCCCGACAGAAGGAGTATATCAACTTGAAGGGGAAGATGTAACGAAATTAAATGACAAACAACTAAGCGATATTCGCAATAAAAAGGTTAGTTTTATTTTTCAACACTTTGCATTAATGACAAACTTTACTGTATTTGAAAACGTTGAACTCCCGTTATTGAAACGAAACATGTCAAAAAAGGAGCGACGAGAAAAAGTTGAATATTATTTAAATAAGCTTGGCATTTTTCACTTGCGACAGAAGAATGTTTCTAAATTATCGGGAGGACAAAAACAACGAGTTGCCATTGCAAGGGCAATGGTAGCGGAAACGAACATCGTTTTAGCTGACGAACCAACAGGGTCGCTTGATCGTCAAAACGGCGAGAAAGTAATGGAGCTCCTTCAACAGATGAACGAAGAGGGGAAATGTATCATTGTCATTACACATGATGAAAAAATAGCCTCTTATGCTCATCGCATGATTTATCTTAGTGATGGATGCATTCAGCTAGATAAGGGAAAGGAGTAGTGTGAATGAGCAAAAAGTTGTTGCTTCTGTTCGGCAGTCTTACGTTTATTGTTTTGTTAGGTATATTGTATTATACATTCATGTACAAAGAAACATTTGAATCATCCGCCGAAGGATTATTTTTGCCTGAACAGTATGAAGAAAAATATCGTGTTTTCGAAGCTACCATTGAGGTGAATAAAATAAAGTACGAAAAGTTGCATATTGACCATCGCATTGACCTCAAAGGCGGTAGTTTGGCGTATGAGTTGTACGATCCAAAAGGAAATATCATCGATCGAGGAGAAGTCACGGCTACGCAACCGTTAAATAAGCAATTGAATATGACGCCACAAAAAGGAGTATGGAGGGCGAAATATTACACAAACAAAGATACAGATGGGAAATATATACTATTATTAAAAAGCATTGAATGAGACGATCGCGCTTCGATGGTTGTTGTTCTTTCAATAGAAATATATTTGTTTAATAAACATGTATGGGAGGTGCCTGTAAGAAACCTCCTTTTTTATTTTTAAAAAATTTTATAGATAAAACTTTTTACATATGTAGATTGTCTTTAATTATAGAAGATGATGCGCATCGTCGAGTAAAAAGATTGGAGGAAGCTATAGTACTATGACGTGTGAAAATAATGAGCAACATATCATTGATTTTATTATGCAAAATCAAGAGCGGTGTTATAGACTTGCATACAGCTACGTACAAAACGAGCAAGATGCGCTTGACGTTGTACACGATTCAATAGTGAAAGCTCTTCGCTATTCAAAGACATTAAAAGATATCGGATCGCTAAAGACGTGGTTTTATAAAATTGTCGTTCATACATCACTCGATTACTTAAAAAAAAGAAAGAAAATGTATGTTTATGGTTTTAAAGTAGAAAAATGGTATTTGGTAGACTATTCCGCTTCTCTATGCGTCACGGAAGCGATATCTATGTTATCACCTATCGAACAAACAATCATCAAGCTACGATTTTTTGAAGATATGAGAATTGAAGATATTTCTGAAATTCTCGACATGAACAAAAGTACTGTAAAAACAAAACTGTATGCGGCTTTAAGAAAAATGAAAGGAAAGGTGAGTGAATCATATGAAACGGATAAATGATTGGAAAAATGAGTATGAGCGTATTTCGATTTCTCCACTATTGAATGAAACTGTAAATAAAGCTGTTTTGCTTCATCACAAAAAGCACTCAAGAAAAAAGGTTGCTAAAATGTTTTTTTTATCAGCAGCAGCAATTGTTTTTTCATTTGTGGGAGCTGTCAACGCATCGCCTTCTATGGCAAAAGCAATGGTTAGAGAAATGCCCATATTAAGAGATATTATTAAGGTAGTGACTTTCTATTCTATCCATTTCGAAAGTGATGATGAAAAATACGCTGTGCATATGAGTACACCACATATCGAAGGACTAGAAAACGAAAAGTTGTCAAATTTTTTGAATGAGAAGTACATATTGGAGAATAAACGATTATATGATCAGTTTATGAAAGAAATCGATGAAATAAGAAGGAGCAGTACACAAGTCAATCGGTCTCTTGATATGGGATATGAGATAAAAACAGATGATGATGGAATTTTATCTATTGCTAGATATGTAACTGAAGTGGCTGCTTCTGCGTCTACTAAGATGCGTTTCGATACCGTTGATAAAAGAAGAGAGATTTTAATTACTCTTCCTAGTTTATTCAAAAATGATGAATATGTGAATGTTATTAGCAGATATATTAAAAAGAAGATGATGGTAGGTATGAAGGAAGATGAAAATAAAGTATACTGGATTGATCAATTTACAAATATAGATCCGAATCAATCGTTTTATATCAACAAAGACCGCAAGCTTGTCATCGTATTTGATGAGTATACAATCGCTCCGGGATATATGGGTGTGCTAGAGTTTGTTGTCCCGACAGAGCTACTAAAGCACTTGCTGGTTAGCAACGAATATATCCACTAATGGAAGTGGTTTAGAGAGGTGTCCCTTCTTTTTGTTTATGGTACACTAATAGAGGAAAGCGAGGGACAGATCATGAAGCAAGCGAAGACGAACGCTGTGCGCATGCTTGATCGCGCACGTGTGCCATATGAACTGTTCACTTATGACTATACAGATGGACAAATTGATGGAATATCGGTTGCGAAAAAAATTGGGCAACGTGAAGAAATGGTATATAAAACGCTTGTGACAAAAGGGGCGAGCGGACAACTTTACGTATTCGTCATCCCTGTCGCAGCGGAGTTGCATGTAAAAAAAGCAGCGGCTGTTGTTGGAGAAAAAAGTGTGCATATGTTGCCTGTGGCAGATATTGAAAAAATGACAGGGTATGTGCGTGGCGGTTGTTCGCCAATTGGAATGAAAAAGATGTATGACACGTATGTTGACGAATCCGCTCTTGCGCACGAGCAAATCATTGTGAGCGCAGGGAAAATTGGCATGCAGATGAAACTTTCTGTTCGAGATTTATTAAAGCTGACAAATGGAAAAACCGCACATGTCATCAAAGAGTAGAAAGGAGAATTTTCGCATGCGAATGATCAAAGAGGAAGAACGACACATCGAAGAAGGACTGTTAGATGATGACAATCGGTTGCTTGCGGAAATGATTTTGCCAAGCCGCTTAAAGCGCATGTATGATGTGCTAAGTGCACGAACAAGGTATATTACCATTTTGACGGAAGCGGTAGACGACCCGCACAATCAGGCAGCGGTATTACGTTCGGCGGAGGCATTTGGCATTCAAGACGTTCATGTCGTCACCGGAGCGGCTCCGTTTGAGCCGAATAAATGGGTGACGCGACATGCGGACAAATGGTTAACAGTGCATAAACATTCATCGATTGAACGGGCGATTCGCCATCTCCAACAAAACGGCTACCAAGTATATGCAAGCTATCTCGGGGAAGGAACGATTCCGCTTGAACAAATTGACGTATCGAAACCGACGGTGCTTTTGTTTGGAAATGAGCATCGTGGGGTATCAGAAGAAGCGCTTGCTTTAGCGGACGGAAAGTTTATCATTCCGATGAACGGATTCGTGCAAAGTTTTAATATTTCTGTCGCGGCAGCGATTTCCCTTTATGAAATCACGAAGCGAGCGAAACAAGCGGCAGGGGAGCGGTATCATTTATCGCTAGCAGAAAAGAAAGAAATATACGAACATTGGATGAAGCTTTCGCTTAGCCCACGGCTAAGAAAAATGGTGGAAAGTAAAATGGGAGGACGCAATGATTGAAGCGGTGATTTTTGATTTAGATGGCGTCATTGCTGATACCGTTGAGCTATATTATATCGCGACAAAACGTGTCGCGGATGAAATTGGTGTACCGTTTGATCGACAGCTCAATCAAAAGCTACAAGGCATGAGCAGACAGGCGATGGTTGAGGCGCTTCTCGGTGAAAAGGCGCATGAATGGTCGGAGGAAGAGAAGCGAGCTCTTGGTGACCTTCGCGGTCAATATTATCGCGAGTTGATCGAGCAATTGTCGCCAAGTGACGTGTTGCCGGGAATGATGGAGCTTCTTTGCGACATTCAGCGCAACGGTGTTCCGATGGCTCTTGCATCGTCAAGCTCAAACGCACATGTCGTTGTCGAACGGCTCAACGTGCGCTCTTTTTTCGATGTCATTGTTGATGTCAAAACGATTACGCGCATGAAGCCAGATCCGGAAATTTTTTTAACAGCTGCGAGACAGCTTCGTGTCGACCCATCCCATTGTGTCGCTATTGAAGACGGGGAAGCGGGAATGAAAGCGATCAAACAGGCAAATATGTTTTCAGTCGGCATCGGAGTGCATTTAGCCTCACTGTCTCCCGATTGGCTCGTTCAACGGACAACACAATTGACATGGGACGAGTTAAAAAAGCGATTTATGCAAAAAGCTGGTCAATGACGACCAGCTTATTTTGCACCTAATATTTCCTTAGCCTTTTCGACAAGTTCTTCTGATGGCGTCGGGATGCCTTCAAGTGGATATGTGAGTCCAAGTGCTTTCCATTTGTATACACCGAGTTGATGATACGGAAGAACTTCAATTTTTTCGACGTTGTGCAACGTACGAATGAAGTTAGCTAAGCGATGTAAATCTTCTTCATCGTCTGTGACGGTTGGAACGAGCACATGGCGAATCCAGACAGGTACGTTTCGTTCTGATAATAGACGTGCAAACGCTAAAATATGTTCATTCGTTTTTCCTGTTAGTTTACGATGTTTTTTTTCATCAATATGTTTTAAATCAAGCAAAATTAAATCTGTGTATTGAAGCAATTCATTTAACTTTTGTTGAAATGACGGTTCCGTCGTATAACATCCGCCAGACGAATCAATCGTTGTATGAATGCCAAGCTGTTTACAACGGCGAAATAGCTCAATTAAAAAATCGATTTGTAAAAGCGGTTCTCCGCCACTGACCGTTATTCCGCCGCCAGATGCTTGCATAAAAGGCAAGTACGTCTGGGCATCAGCAATTATTTCATCAACAGACATTTGTTTTCCTTTGCCAATCTCCCACGTATCTGCGTTGTGACAATATTGGCAGCGCAACAAACAGCCTTGAGTAAAAATGACGTAACGAATGCCGGGGCCATCCACCGTTCCGCACGATTCGATTGAATGAATAAATCCGTTCATGTTGTTTCCTCCTAGGTAGAAAGCTCCCACGATGCGTGGGAGCTTCCATTACATTGTTTCATGGAACGTCCGATTAATGACGTCAATTTGTTGTTCACGTGTTAATTTAATAAAGTTGACCGCATAACCTGATACGCGAATAGTCAATTGCGGATATTTTTCAGGATGTTCCATCGCGTCAAGTAATGTGTCGCGGTTAAAGACGTTGACGTTTAAGTGATGACCGCGTTTTTGCGCATAGCCATCTAAAATCGCCACAAGGTTTTGAATGCGTGTCGTTTCATCTTTACCGAGCGCTTTTGGTACGATCGAGAACGTGTTTGAAATGCCGTCTAATGCATATTCATACGGTAATTTTGCGACAGAGCTTAACGATGCAAGCGCTCCTTTTGTATCGCGACCGTGTAATGGATTCGCACCAGGTGCGAACGGTTCACCAGCGCGACGACCATCTGGTGTATTTCCTGTCTTTTTACCGTATACAACGTTTGATGTGATCGTTAAGATGGATGTCGTATGTTTCGAGTCGCGGTACGTTTTATGTTTGCGCAATTTTGTCATAAAGCGTTCAACAATATCGACCGCAATCGCATCAACGCGATCATCGTTATTGCCATATTTCGGGAAGTCGCCTTCAATTTCAAAGTCGACAGCTAAGCCATTTTCATCACGAATCGTTTTTACTTTCGCATATTTAATCGCACTTAATGAGTCAGCGACAACGGACAACCCAGCGATACCAGTTGCCATCGTGCGCAAAATGTGCGTATCGTGAAGCGCCATTTCGATTCGTTCATAACAATATTTATCATGCATGTAATGGATGACGTTTAATGTATTAATATACAATTCTGCTAGCCATTCCATGACGTTGTCAAATTTGCGCATCACTTCATCGTAGTCTAAGTATTCAGATGTGATTGGCGCAAATTCTGGGCCGATTTGCACTTTTAATTTTTCATCCACCCCGCCGTTAATCGCATATAATAATGCTTTTGCAAGGTTTGCACGCGCGCCGAAAAATTGCATTTGCTTGCCGATTCGCATCGCGGATACGCAGCATGCGATACCGTAGTCATCACCGAACTCAGGCCGCATTAAATCGTCATTTTCATATTGAATGGAGCTTGTTTGAATCGACATTTTCGCGCAATATTTCTTAAACGCTTCTGGCAACTGTGTTGACCAAAGCACCGTTAAGTTTGGTTCTGGCGCTGGTCCTAAGTTATCGAGTGTATGCAAGAAGCGGAATGAGTTTTTCGTCACAAGCGGACGACCATCAATCGCGACACCGCCAATGGATTCTGTGACCCATGTTGGGTCGCCGCTAAATAACTCGTTGTATTCTGGCGTTCTTGCAAATTTGACGAGACGCAATTTCATGACGAAATGGTCAACAAGTTCTTGCGCTTCGCGTTCTGTTAATGTCCCTTCTTGCAAGTCGCGTTCAATATAAATATCTAAAAATGTAGAGACGCGACCTAAGCTCATGGCTGCACCGTTTTGTTCTTTAATCGCCGCAAGGTAAGCGAAATATAGCCATTGGAACGCTTCGTGTGCATTGCGCGCTGGTTTAGAAATATCGTAGCCGTAACTTGCAGCCATTTCTTTTAATTCTTGAAGGGCGCGAATTTGTTCAGCTAATTCTTCACGAAGACGAATGATGTCTTCACTCATTGTACGCGCACCTGTGTTGCGTAAATCTTTTTTCTTCTCTTCAATTAAGCGATCAACACCGTATAAGGCCACGCGACGATAGTCACCGATAATGCGACCGCGTCCATATGCGTCAGGAAGTCCTGTAATGATTCCTGCTTTGCGCGCCGCTTTCATTTCGTCCGTATATACGTCAAATACACCTTGGTTATGCGTTTTACGATATTGAGTGAAAATTTTCTTTACTTCATCGCTTACTTGGTAGCCGTACGCTTCGCATGCTTGCTCGGCCATGCGAATACCGCCAAATGGCATAAGCGCCCGTTTAAACGGTTCGTCTGTTTGGAAACCGACGACTTTTTCAAGTTCTTTATTCAAATAGCCAGGTCCGTGCGACGTAATGGTCGATACGATTTCCGTATCCATGTTGAGAACGCCGCCTTTTTCGCGTTCTAGTTTCGAAAGTTCCATCACTTGTTCCCAAAGTTTTTTCGTCGCTTCCGTCGGACCTTGTAAAAACGATTCATCCCCTGTGTAAACGGTTACGTTATTTAAAATAAAATCGCGAACGTCAATTTCTTTTTTCCATTTATCACCTTTAAACGTTCTCCAAGCGTCCATTAACGCTTCATGTACAGTCAGTAGCGCCATTATAATCTCCTCCCATTCATTCAGGAATAATAAAAATATCCCCTATATAAAGAATACTACTTTTTAACAAGGTGAGGAGCATAAAGGATTGAAGAATTTGTGAAAAGTTGATCAAAAACATTTTTTAAAATAAAGATTTTTCCGAAAATTATTTTTATAAAATTTGTTGCATAAAAACAAAAAAGCTGATAATATGTGAAACATGAGGAGCATAACATGTTTATACACAAGCATTTATTATTTTACAGCAAATAGTAAGGGGGAATAACAATGGTGAAAAAAGGAATGGTTGCAACGCTTGTCTTTATGCTTATGTTTGCGCTTGTTGGATGTGGTAGTTCGACAGAAAAAACGGCGACAACAGAAAAGAAAATTACTGTCGTCACAGATGCGGCGTTTGCCCCATTTGAATACATGGATAAAGGGGAAATTGTCGGTTTTGATGTCGATTTATTAAAAGCTGTCATGAAAGAAGCTGGACTAGAATATGAATTAAAAAACATCGGCTGGGATCCATTGTTTGCGGCTATTCAAGGGAAAACAGCGGATATGGCCGTTTCAGGAATTACAATTAACGATGATCGGAAACAAACGTATGACTTTTCTATTCCGTACTTTGAATCGACACATATGATTCTTGTTAAAGAAGGAAGTTCGATTAAAAGCGCGAAAGATTTACAAGGAAAAGTTGTCGGTGTCCAAAACGGTACAACTGGACAAGAAGCGGTTGAGAAGATTTTAGGAAAAGAGAATAAAAATATTAAAAAGTTTGAGAATACGGTCGTTGCGATTATGGACTTATTAAACGGTGGTGTGGAAGCCGTTGTCACAGATAATGCCGTCGCCAACGAATACGTAAAAAATAATCCAGATGCTAAAATTGTAGCGTTCGAAGACCCAGAACATTTTGAATCTGAATTTTACGGCTTTATGTTCCCGAAAGGAAGCGAGTTAAAACAAAAAGTAGACGAAGCGTTGAAAAAAGTCATCGAAAATGGCACGTACACAGAAATTTACAAAAAATGGTTTGGTACAGAACCGAATATTGAATCATTACAACAACAGCAATAACGTTGATGTAAAAATTGCGTAACTTTAGACAGTTACGCAATTTTTACAAAGGGAAAGGTGATTAATGATGGATTTTCGTTTCAATATGATTGTTGAATATGCACCGTTTTTTTTGAAAGGAGTGCTGTGGACGATCGGCTTATCGTTAGTTGGCATTTTTTTCGGGACGATTCTCGGTTTAGCCATCGGGCTCGGAAAAATGGTTCAAAGCCGCCTCGTTCGTCTTCCTTTTGATTGGTACGTTCATTTTTTCCGTGGCACGCCATTATTCGTACAAATTTTGCTTATTCATTTTGGTGTGATGCCTATTTTTACGGCTCAACCGAATCCGCTCGTATCTGGCGCAATTTCTTTATCTTTAAACGCGGCTGCATATATTGCGGAAATTTTCCGTGCTGGCATCCAGTCCATTGATCGCGGTCAAATGGAAGCGGCCCGTTCGCTTGGAATGACACACGTACAGGCAATGCGTTACATCATTTTGCCACAAGCCATTAAACGAATGATCCCACCGCTCGGCAATGAATTTATCGTTCTCATTAAAGATTCGTCTCTTGCGGCAATTATTGCGGCGCCTGAACTGATGTACTGGGGACGAGCAATGCAAGGGCAATATTATCGTGTCTGGGAGCCGTACTTAACTGTTGCGCTCATTTACTTAGTGCTTACCCTCTCGTTAAGCAAGTTGCTACATCGGTTAGAAAGAAGGTATGATGCATGATTCAAGTGACAAATTTAAAAAAATCGTTCGGATCGCTACAAGTGTTAAAAGGAATTGATGTGCACATTCATGAAAAAGAAGTGGTCGTCGTGATCGGCCCTTCTGGTTCAGGAAAGTCGACATTTTTACGTTGTTTAAACTTGCTTGAAGATTTTGATGAGGGGAATATCATCGTTGACGGATTTCATTTAAAGGATCCGAAAACGGATTTAAATAAAGTGCGTGAAGAAGTTGGCATGGTGTTTCAACGGTTTAACTTATTTCCGCATATGACGGTGCTTGATAATATTACACTCGCCCCGATGAAAGTGCGCAAATGGTCGAAAGAAAAAGCGACAGAAAAAGCGATGCAGTTGCTTGCGAAAGTCGGTTTACAAGATAAGGCACAAGTATATCCGGATTCATTATCCGGTGGACAGGCACAGCGTGTTGCTATTGCTCGTGCGCTTGCGATGGAGCCGAAAGTGATGTTATTTGACGAGCCGACGTCTGCGCTCGATCCGGAAATGGTCGGGGAAGTGCTTGCCGTCATGAAGCAACTAGCGAAAGAAGGCATGACGATGGTCGTCGTGACGCATGAGATGGGATTTGCGCGTGAAGTCGGGGATCGCGTTCTCTTTATGGACGGTGGAGTGATTGTAGAGGAAGGAACACCACAACAAATTTTTGATGCACCACAACATGAGCGAACGAAGTCGTTTTTATCTAAAGTGTTATAAGAAAAAGGTGTCCCGTGTTGTCAGGACACCTTTCGTTTTTTTATGCTAATAATTGTTTTTCTAATGCCACTTCAACAGGAACGAAGTCGTAACCGAGGTCGCGTGCGACTGCTTCGTATGTGATTTCTCCGTTTGCGACGTTTACACCAAGGCGTAATGCAGGATTGTCTGCGACCGCTTTGTGTACGCCTTTATTTGCAATTTGTAGTGCGTATGGCATTGTGACGTTTGTAAGTGCAAGTGTTGATGTGCGTGGCACAGCTCCAGGCATATTCGCTACTGCGTAGTGAACGACGCCGTGTTTCACATATGTTGGGTTGTCGTGCGTTGTTACATGGTCGCTCGTTTCAACAATCCCGCCTTGGTCGATCGCTACGTCAACGATGACTGAACCTGGTTGCATCGCTTTGACCATTTCTTCTGTCACTAATTTTGGCGCTTTTGCTCCTGGGATTAATACTGCACCGATCACAAGGTCAGACTCCGCAACAGCTTGTGCGATGTTCATTGGGTTAGACATAAGCGTATTAATTTGGCTTCCGAAAATATCGTCAAGTTCACGTAAACGTTCTGCGCTTAAGTCAATAATCGTGACGTTTGCACCTAAGCCGATCGCCACTTTTGCTGCGTTCGTTCCGACGACACCGCCGCCAATGATCGTTACTTTTCCGCGGCTAACGCCTGGAACTCCGGAAAGAAGAATACCTTTTCCGCCTTTTGTTTTTTCAAGAAATTGGGCGCCAATTTGTGCTGCCATGCGTCCTGCTACTTCGCTCATCGGTGTCAAAAGCGGTAACGTACGACCAACTTGTACCGTTTCATAAGCGATTGCGATGACGCCTTTTTCTTTTAGCGCACGCGCTAACTCTGGTTCAGCAGCGAGGTGTAAGTATGTGAACAATACTAATCCCGGACGGAAGTATTCGTACTCGCTTGGTAGCGGTTCTTTTACTTTCATTACCATATCCGCTTGCGCCCATACATCTGCGGCACGTTCAACGATTTGTGCGCCTGCTTGAACGTAAGCTTCATCTGTGAAACCGCTTCCAATCCCTGCATCTTTCTCAATGATGACAGTATGTCCATTGCTGACGAATGACATAACGCCAGCTGGTGTAATCGCTACACGATTTTCATTATTTTTAATCTCTTTTGGAACACCAATAATCATGTGCTGTTTCCCCTTTCATGTTGTCTTTCGTTATTATCTACAGTATAAATGTTTTTTATCATTTGTTGTTTGTTTAGAAAAGAGAAAGAAAAAACTAGCTTTTGTGGATTTCCACAAAAGCTATGTTATCCGATATTTGTCTAATTTCATATCGATATATAGTTTTACTTTTTCGCTCATATTGCTTAAGTCGATGTTTCCAATTTCACTTATTCGCTTCAAACGGTAAGCGAGTGTATTCGGATGAATATTGAGCGTTTTCGCCGTTTCATTGACGTTGCTGTCACAGTCAAGATACGTTTCAATCGTCTCCACTAAGTTGGTGTGATGCTGTGCGTCGTACTGTTTCAGCTTTTCGAGCGCAACGTTGTGGAAATCCCCATGTCGTTTTTGTTCAAAAAGTAAATCAAAAAATTGATACATGCCAAGATGCTGATAGCTTTGAATATTCGCAAGTTGATGAGGAAAGGCGCGTTTCATTTTTAATACCGTTTGTGCTTCTTCATAACTTTTTGCAATTTTTGTGTAGCACTCATATACATTTCCGAACGCCCCCATCATAATGTCGACGCGAAATCGCTCTTTCATTTGCGTCATAAACGAGCGAAAAAATCGCTCAATGTGCGATTCCCCGTAGACGTTCGAGCTTGGGGCGACGAGCACGATAAGCCGCTGATGGTCGATCGTATAAAGCGGAATAGCGAGTTGTTGTGTCGTTTTTAATAAATAATCAATTTGCCGCTCCACTTGCGTTTGAATCTGTTGTTGAAATTGAAAAATGCCAACAGAAAAAAACGGATATACATGCACGTTTAATTGGTGACATTGTTCAACGATGTCGTGAGGAGAGGAAACATGCCCCGTTAGTAGTTTCCAAAAAAACTCTTGAATGCGCTCTTCTTTTTTATGTTTGCGAATTTGCAATTGCAACAACAAATTTTTTGCTGCTTTCGCTGCTTGTTTTAACAAATGGAACTGTTGCTCTGTCCACGGCTCATTCATTTCAATTGCCCAAATAAATCCGAGCACCTCTTTATTTTTCCAAATCGAAATGGCGATGCGATTGCCGAGCCCTACTTCTGAAATTTCTGCGACACGAACAGGCTCTTCACCCTGCAAAAGTTTTGGGATCACCCCTTCACGCCATAAACTATTAATGACACGCTCTGGCACGCGGCGATGGATGATAGTTGCCGTACGGGCAGGATCAGTGTAATGCTCATGTCCACTATAAGCAATTAAGCGATGGTTTGCATCTTCAATCGTAATCGGACATTGCAATAACTCGCTCACACGATCTGCAAACTCCTCTAAACTTTCAAAATGAGTGGCAAAAGGATTCATTACATCCACTCCGTTTCTTACGTTGTTTTTACGATTATTGTAGCATATTGACAAATGAAAGAGCTTACTTTACTCTATAAGTGAAAAAGTCGCATATTGTGGGATTGTGACTGCGTTGCAGGCAAGACCTAAAACGGATGAAAGAAGGTTTCTTTCTTGCGTTTTAGGTCTTTTATTTTTATCCAAATAATTCTTTAGGAAGGAGATATTTCAAATGTTTCGTTTGTTTCGTAAGCGTGAAGAGGTCATTGTTTCCCCTTTAACAGGAAATGTACGATCGCTTGAAAATGTTCCAGACCCTGTGTTTGCCCAGAAAATGATGGGCGATGGCTTTGCGATTGAGCCAACAGATGGTGTCGTTGTTTCACCGATTCATGGAGAAGTAGTACAAGTGTTCCCGACAAAACATGCTGTTGGTTTGCGTTCGGATGAAGGATTAGAAATTCTTATTCACGTTGGCATTGATACAGTTCATATGCATGGAGAAGGATTTGAAGCGTACGTGAAAGCAGGGGATCGTGTGAAGGCCGGGGATTTACTTTTGTCGTTTGACTTGGCGCTTGTGCAACAAAAGGCGAAAAGTCTCCTTACCCCAGTAGTGATTACAAACGGGGAGGTGGTAAACGAGTGTCATCGAGAGCATATAGAACAAGCAGAAAGAGGAAGTACTGTTTTAATGAAAGTGAAATTGAAATAATATATATGTGATAAAACAATCGGTGTTAAGGGGACGAAGATGACGTTGCGAATCCATAAAATTTTGAACAATAACGCTGTCGTTGTATTGGATGAAGGGCAAGAGAAAATTGTAATGGGACCGGGAATTGCTTTTCAAAAAAAGAAAAATGATATTGTACCTCGTGCAAAAATCGAAAAAATTTTTGTGATGGAAGAAGAGAATGAAAAGTTCCAAGAGTTGTTACGTACCCTTCCAGAAGAGCACATTGATATCGCGGAAGAAATTATTAGCCATGCTGAAGGTGAATTGCAAGCACCGTTAAACAATCATATTCATATTGCATTGACAGACCATTTATCATTTGCGATTGAACGGATTCAACAAGGGTACCAAATACAAAATAAGTTGTTAAATGAAATTAAAGTGTTGTATAAAAAAGAATATCAAATAGGTCTTTGGGCAAAACAACTGATTCGAGAACGTCTTGGTATCGACATTCCTGATGACGAAGTTGCCCATATTGCTCTTCATATTCATACAGCGAAAATGGACGCAGCCAGCATGAACAGAACGCTAAAACAAACGACTTTAATTCGAGAAATGATCGATTTGATGAAACAAACATTACATGTTCATATTGACGAAGAAGGAATATCTTACCAAAGACTTGTAACACATTTGCGTTTTGCACTGAACCGAATTGAAAACGGTGAGTTGTTTCATTCGATGGATGAAGAGATGTTAACGCTCATTCAAAAGAAATACGAAAGAGAGTTTGCATGCGCTGTTGCGATGGCTGAATATGCAAAAAAGGAATACGGAATCCAATTTCCTGTCACCGAGTTAGCTTATATTACGCTACACATTCAACGCTTAACCACAAAATAATCATTTTGTAGAATATTGACGAATTTTGAATAATAAGCTAAAATGAAAGCGGATAAAAAATCAAATATCGTAGGATTGTTACTGCATAAGCAGGCAAGACCTAAAATGTACGACGATGTTTAAGGCATTCGTATGTACATTTTAGGTCTTTTTGTTTTCTATCATTTTATATGCAGAGGAGGAGTTTATATGAATTACGAACACATAACAAAGCAACTTTTGTCTTTGCTTGGTGGAAAAGAAAATGTCATTAGTGCGGTTCATTGTGCAACTCGTCTTCGTCTTGTTTTAAAAGACGAAAAGAAGGTTAATCAACAAGCAATTGGACAACTTGATGGGGTCAAAGGTGCATTTTCTAGTTCCGGTCAGTATCAAATTATTTTTGGTACAGGTGTTGTCAACAAAGTATACGAACAGTTTGTCAAAGAAGCAGGTTTACAAAACGTAAGTGCCGATGTGCACCAAGAAGCAGTCAAGCAAAAGATGAATCCGATCGCTCGTCTCGCGAAAACGTTGTCAAATATTTTTGTTCCAATTATTCCAGCCATTGTAGCTAGCGGATTGCTTATGGGATTGCTCGGGATGATGAAGGCGTTCAAATGGGTAGCGCCAGATAGTGCATGGATTGTATTACTTGATATGTTCTCAAGTGCTGCTTTCATTATTTTGCCGATTTTAATTGGTTATAGTGCTGCGAAAGAATTTGGGGGAAACCCGTTTCTAGGAGCAGTGATCGGCGGAATTATGACTCATCCTGCTTTGTTGAATCCTTGGGGATTAGGAAGTGCTGAACCTGAGTATTTGCATTTTCTCGGTTTTGATATCGCAATGATTGGATATCAAGGAACGGTCATTCCAATTTTGCTTGCAACATATGTCATGAGTAAAATCGAAAAAAGCTTGCGAAAAGTCGTTCCACACGCAGTCGACTTGCTTGTTACACCATTTATTACGGTTATTTTAACAGGTTTCACTGCGATTTTAGTCATTGGTCCACTTGGAAATATAGTTGGGAAAGGAATTACAACAACGTTAAACTTCGTATATGACACAGGTGGAGCGCTTGCAGGCCTCATTTTCGGTGGTCTGTATTCGATGATTGTAATCACAGGTGTTCATCATAGTTTCCATGCGATTGAAGCCGGATTGCTTGCGGATATTGGTAAAAACTATTTATTGCCTATTTGGTCAATGGCAAACGTTGCTCAAGGTGGAGCGGGTTTAGCAGTATTTTTAAAATCAAAACGGACGAAAACAAAAGAAATCGCTTTGCCAGCTGCATTTTCTGCTTTTCTAGGCATTACTGAGCCTGTTATTTTTGGGGTTAACTTGAAATATCGAAAACCGTTTATTGCAGCAGCTATCGGTGGTGCTGTCGGTGGTGCGTATGTTGTATTTACAAACGTTGTGGCAAATGCGTACGGATTAACTGGTATTCCAATGATTGCGATCGTGGCACCGATGGGGATGGCGAACTTAATAAACTATTTAATCGGCTTTGCAATTGCGGTTGGTACAGCATTTGTGGCAACATGGATATTAGGATTTAAAGAAGAATAAGGCGAGCGAATAACTCGCCTTTTTATGTAGGAGGGAATGATGATGAAGCAAGGAATTATTAGTCTTGGTGAAGCGTTAATTGATTTTATTCCACTAGATGCAACAAATCGGTCGTATCAAAAAAGTCCAGGGGGAGCGCCGGCAAATGTTGCGGTTGGTGTCGCACGGCTCGGTGTTCCATCGACGTTTCTAGGGAAAGTTGGTCGCGATGTATTAGGCGTTTTTCTAAAAGAAACGCTTGATGCATATGGAGTGAATACATCTTTCCTTCAATTTAGTGATGATGTTCGCACAGGTGTTGTTTTTGTAACGTTAGCGGAAAACGGAGAACGGAGCTTTGATTTTTACATTAACCCGAGCGCTGATCGCTTTTTATGCGAAGAAGAAATTGATGAGTCGTTATTTCGGACACATCGCATTCTTCATTTTGGTTCGATCTCACTGATTAGTGAGCCAGCACGAAGCGCTACAAAGCGAGCTGTTATGCTAGCTAAAGAAAACGGCATGATCGTTTCATATGACCCAAATTTACGCCTCGGTTTGTGGGAAGGTGAAAAACAAGCTCGCGAAATGATTATGTCGATGTTAAGAGAGGCAGATGTACTTAAAATTTCTGAAGAAGAGTTGACATTTATTACGGGAGAGAAAGATATTCAAAAAGGTATTGATGCCCTTGCCCCATATAATATTCCTCTCATCGTCGTTACGCTAGGGGAAAACGGTAGTTATGCGTTTACGAAAGAAGGATCCGTCTTTACGCCAGCGCTTAAAGTAGAGGCGGTTGATACGACAGGAGCCGGTGATGCTTTCGTTTCTGGCATGCTGTATTGCTTGCACGAAAGAGAAGGAACAATTGATTCGTTATCCCTTACGGAAATTGAACAAATGGCGCGTTTTGCGAGCGTTTCTGGAGCGTTAGCTGCATCAACGAAAGGAGCAATGACAGCGTTGCCAACACGCGATGAAGTCGAACGTATTTTACGCGAAGGTTGGTCGAAATGAAATCATTGAACGAAAAAAAACAAATACAGCTTGCGGAAGAAGAAGTAAAAAAATATGCTTCAATTGTTGAAAGTGACCCAAATCGTTTGCGTTATCATTTAATGCCTCCTGTCGGATTAATGAACGATCCAAATGGACTGATTTATTGGAAAGGGGCGTACCATGTGTTTTATCAGTGGATGCCGTTTCAAACGACACATGGAGCAAAATTTTGGGGACATTATACATCGCGTGACTTTGTTCATTGGGAAAGACAAGCGCCTGCATTAGCTCCAAGCGAATGGTTTGATCGAAACGGTTGCTACTCCGGAAGCGCTGTGGACAATGATGGTGTACTTACACTTTTTTATACAGGGAATGTCAAAGACGATGATGGAACACGCCATACGTATCAATGTATGGCAGTATCAAGTGACGGTGTTCGCTTTGAGAAAAAGGGAGTTGTTGTTCATCTCCCAGACGGTTACACGGCTCATTTTCGTGACCCAAAAGTGTGGAAGCATGAAAACAAGTGGTATATGGTGATTGGCGCACAGAGCGAGCAATTAGATGGGAAGGCAGTATTATTTCGCTCTGATGATCTCATGCATTGGGAGCATATCGGTGCTATAGCAGGAGGAGAGGACGGAAACTTTGGGTACATGTGGGAGTGCCCAGATGTATTCCGTTTAAGCGGAAAAGATGTACTGATCGTTTGTCCGCAGGGATTGCAACCGGAAGGCATGCACTATCAAAACGTATATCAAGCAGGATATTTTGTCGGACAGTTAAATTATGAAACAGGACAATATGTACACGGTACATTTACTGAGCTGGATCGAGGGTTTGAATTTTATGCGCCACAAACGATGGTCGACGAGCATGGGCGTCGCGTGATGATTGCTTGGATGGGGGTACCAGATCAAGACGAAGATCAGCACCCGACAATTGCTTATCGATGGGTACATGCATTGACATTACCGCGTGAACTCGTTTTAATCGGAGATAAATTATATCAGCGTCCGATTGAGCAGTTGCAGTTGCTTCGGAGTGACGAAGTTCATCATCCAAATGTATTCTTGCAGAAGGAAGTTAGGCAATTTGATGGTGTAAAAGGAAAAACGGTTGAACTGCTACTTAAACAGATCGATGGTAAAGGTGTTTTTTCCATTCATATACAAAACAATGTTTCATTTTCATATGATTTTGAACAAAAAGTTGCGACGTTAGAGAGAGAAAGTTTTGCTCGAAATGGCATGAAAGAGAAACGACAATGTTTATTATCACAATTACACACGATTCACATGTTTATCGATACGTCGTCTATTGAAATTTTCTTAAATGATGGAGAAGAAGTATTTACGGCGCGGTTTTTCACGAAAGAAGAAAATGAACATATCTCATTTCAGACAAATGCGGAAGCTTCGTTTCATTTATCTAAATGGAAATTATGTTAAAACTTTTTCTTGTCAAATGTTCAGTTTTTTTCGTATGATGAAAGAAAAGGGAGTATTCCTTCAAATATGGAAGGTTGCTCCTTTTTCATTCATAAATAAAAGGTGATGAAGCGATGGAGCAAGATAAGCTAAAAAAAGTCGTTGAAGCAGCGAAATTGTATTATTTACTAGACTACAATCAAAACGACATTGCAAAAAAGCTTGGCGTATCGCGGCCGACGGTGTCGCGTCTACTACAGCAAGCAAAAGAAGAAGGAATTGTAGAAATTAAAATTAACGATCCGGCTGAAGATATTCAACAGTTAGCAAAACAGCTTGAACAAAAGTTCAATCTAAAAAAAGCAATTGTTGTATCGGTTCCAGAACATCAAGATGGCATTATTAAAAAATATTTAGGAAAAGAGGCCGCCGAGTATTTACGTTCGATCGTCAAAGACGGCGATGTGATCGGTGTGACGTGGGGAACAACGTTGTATCACGTTGCATTACAGCTAAAGCATAAACATGTCAAAGACGTGAAAGTTGTGCAATTAAAAGGTGGCGTTAGTTTATCCGAAACGAATACGTTTGCGTCAGATATTTTGCACTTGTTTGGAAGCGCCTTCAATGCAACGGT
The DNA here is from genome assembly GCF_001187595.1 of Anoxybacillus gonensis. Classification (GTDB taxonomy): domain Bacteria; phylum Bacillota; class Bacilli; order Bacillales; family Anoxybacillaceae; genus Anoxybacillus; species Anoxybacillus gonensis. The sequence goes on along the minus strand of NZ_CP012152.1, from coordinate 2,713,487 downwards.
GCACCATTTGCCGCTACCTGCAATCGTGGATCATGTCGTTGTTAAGCAGGCGATGGAGGCGGACCGCCACATTCGCAAAATTCTTGATCTCGGTCGGCAAGCGAATATTGCTGTATTTACGATCGGACCAATTAAATCAGAGTCGCTATTGTTCCAGCTTGGTTATTTTACAGAAGAAGATTTACAAACGATTTATTCAAAAGCTGCTGGTGACATTTGTTCGCGCTTTTTTGATCAAAATGGAAAACTATGTAGCGAAGAGCTCAATGCACGCACGCTCGGCATTGAGTTAGAAGAGCTCAAAAAGAAAGAATATTCGATTGTCATTGCGGGAGGCATTCATAAAGTGGCTGGCATATACGGCGCGTTGAAAGGGAAATACGCCAACGTATTAGTGACAGATCAATTTACTGCCGAATGTTTGTTAGAAAAAGAATAAAGAAACGACAAATGGGGGAAAAGAAAAAAGCCCCCTTTTATTTATGTATTTATGAAAAAAGGAAGAAACATTTAGAGAAACCATGAATTTTCTTTGACATTTGTTCATGTTAACGTTTACATATGTTCGTTTTCCTGTTATATTGATTACGTAATCAAAATTCAGCTTATAGGAGTGTTCAACATGAATATCGTTTGGGGACTTGTTGGTATTATCGTTGTCCTTGGGATCGCTTTTCTTTCTTCAAACAACCGCAAAGCGATTAATCCGCGAACGATTTTAGGTGGTCTCGCGATTCAAGTCGCTTTTGCGTTTATCGTTTTAAAATGGGAAGCAGGGAAAGCAGCATTGCAGTGGTTAACAAATGGTATTACAAACATTATTAACTATGCGAACGAAGGAATTAACTTTTTGTTCGGTGGTGTGTTTGCAGCAAAAGGAATTGGATTTGTGTTTGCGTTCCAAGTGTTGCCGGTCGTCATTTTCTTCTCCGCATTAATTTCTGTTCTTTACTACATTGGTGTGATGCAATGGATTATCAAAATGATCGGTGGTCCGCTTGCGAAATTGCTCGGAACGAGCAAAGCGGAGTCCATGTCAGCAGCGGCCAACATTTTCGTCGGTCAAACGGAAGCGCCTCTTGTTATTCGTCCGTATTTATCTAAAATGACACAATCGGAATTGTTTGCAGTTATGACAGGGGGATTGGCATCTGTTGCTGGTTCTGTGCTCGTTGGTTACTCGCTTTTAGGTGTTCCGCTTGAATATTTACTTGCGGCAAGTTTCATGGCAGCGCCAGCAGGATTAGTTATGGCGAAAATGATTGTGCCAGAAACAGAGCCGATTAAAGAAGATGAGCATTTTGAGATGGAAAAAGACGAAGAATCAACAAACGTCATCGACGCAGCTGCGCGCGGAGCAAGCGATGGTTTGAAGTTAGCGTTAAATATCGGTGCGATGTTGTTAGCGTTTATCGCTCTTATTGCGTTAATTAATGGGTTGCTTAGCGGCATCGGTAATTTGTTTAATTACGAAGGTTTGACGCTTCAGAACATTTTAGGATTCCTCTTTGCGCCTATTGCATTTGCGATTGGTGTACCGTGGTCTGAAGCGGTGACAGCTGGCGGATTTATCGGACAAAAATTAATTTTAAACGAATTTGTTGCGTATTCATCATTCGCACCACAAATTCCAGATTTATCTGCAAAAACGGTAGCGATCGTTAGCTTTGCGCTATGTGGATTTGCTAATATTTCTTCGATGGGTATTTTACTTGGTGGATTAGGAAGCTTAGCGCCAAATCGTCGTAGCGACATTGCGCGCATGGGCTTAAAAGCTGTCCTTGCTGGTATGCTTGCTTCATTGTTAAGCGCATCCATTGCGGGTATGTTTATTTAAAAAACAAGGAGGAATGAATGATGAACATTGCTAGCATGATTGATCATACGTTATTAAAACCAGAAACAACGAAAGCACAAATTGAAAAATTAGTGGAAGAAGCGAAAAAATATGAATTTGCATCTGTATGTGTGAATCCAACATGGGTGAAATTCGTTGCTGAGCGTTTACAAGGAACGAAAGTAAAAGTGTGTACAGTCATCGGCTTTCCGTTAGGAGCGACAACACCAGAAGTAAAAGCGTTTGAAACAAAACAAGCGATTGAAAATGGTGCGCAAGAAGTCGATATGGTCATCAATATCGGTGCGTTAAAAGACGGCGATCATGAGCTTGTAGAGCGCGACATTCGTGCTGTTGTTGATGCAGCAAAAGGAAAAGCTTTAACAAAAGTGATTATTGAAACAGCGTTGTTGACAGATGAAGAAAAAGTGCGCGCATGCGAAATTGCCGTTCGCGCTGGGGCAGATTTCGTTAAAACATCAACAGGATTCGCAAGCGGCGGTGCAACAGTAGAAGACGTTGCATTAATGCGCAAAACAGTTGGTCCAAACGTCGGCGTAAAAGCATCTGGCGGCGTGCGCAGCGCAGCGGACGCAAAAGCGATGATTGATGCAGGCGCAAACCGTATCGGTACAAGTTCTGGACCAGCAATTATGGAAGGAACAACTTCAAACGAAGCATACTAATGGAGGCATTGACCTATGAAAGAAGTATTACTTAGCTTACTTGCTGGGCTTGTTGTCGGGATTTTGTTTAAGTTTTTACGTTTGCCATTGCCAGCTCCGCCTGTATTGGCAGGAATGATGGGGGTATTTGGCGTATATTTAGGTGGCGTCGTTGCCGATTGGTTAATGAAGACGTTTTTTAACTAAACAGCCCAAGAAGGGATGATCAACAATGAATAAACAACAGTTAATTGAAGCGGCAAAACAAGCGAGGGAGCGAGCGTACGTTCCGTATTCCAAGTTTAAAGTTGGAGCAGCACTATTAACGAAAGATGGAAAAGTGTACGGTGGCTGCAACATCGAAAATGCATCATACGGTTTATGCAACTGCGCTGAGCGTACAGCTTTATTTAAGGCGTACTCAGAAGGAGATCATGAGTATGCGATGTTAGCCGTCGTTGCAGATACGGAGCGACCAGTTCCGCCGTGTGGCGCATGCCGTCAAGTCATTGTTGAATTATGTGATCCAAATATGCCTGTCATTTTGGCGAATATGAAAGGCGATATGCAGGAAACAACAGTAAAAGAACTTCTTCCTGGAGCGTTTTCAAAAGAAGACTTGCGATAAGCGTCGGTTTTTCCCGACGCTTTTTGCATTGATACATAACAAAAAAGGAAATATAATCATGAGGAAGACAATTTGACAGCTGACAACGGAGGGATGACATGAGTAAAGACGTATCAAGAAACAAGTTGCTTTGGATTGCCGGGCTTGGTTGGTTATTTGATGCGATGGATGTAGGGATGCTTTCGTTTATTATTGCTGCATTGCAAAAGGAATGGAATTTAACGGCCGAACAAATGGGCTGGATCGGAAGTATAAATTCGATCGGCATGGCAGTCGGTGCGCTCGTTTTTGGATTGTTAGCTGACCGCATTGGGCGAAAACAAGTTTTCATCATTACGCTTTTATTATTTTCGATCGGTAGCGGACTATCCGCACTTGCGACAACGTTAACGGTCTTTTTAATTTTACGTTTTTTTATCGGCATGGGACTTGGTGGCGAACTGCCTGTTGCGTCAACGCTCGTATCCGAAAGCGTTGCTGCACATGAACGCGGGAAAGTTGTCGTTTTATTGGAAAGCTTTTGGGCAGGTGGTTGGTTACTAGCAGCGCTCATTTCATTTTTCGTTATTCCAGCGTATGGATGGCAAATGGCGCTTATTTTAGGAGCTGTACCAGCGCTATATGCCATTTATTTGCGCATCAATTTGCCAGATTCGAAAAAGTTTATGGCGACAAAAACGGAGCGCCGTTCCGTTTGGCAAAATATCGCAGACGTTTGGGCAAAACCGTACGCAAAACAAACGACAATGCTTTGGATTTTATGGTTTTCAGTCGTCTTTTCGTACTACGGCATGTTTTTATGGCTACCGAGCGTCATGGTCATGAAAGGATTTAGTTTAATTAAAAGTTTTGAGTACGTGCTCATCATGACATTAGCGCAGCTGCCGGGTTATTTTAGCGTCGCATGGTTAATTGAACGCATTGGTCGAAAAGCAGTACTGATCATTTATTTAACTGGTACCGCATTAAGTGCTTATTTCTTCGGAAATGCTGACTCAGCTGCGGCATTAATGACGTTTGGAGCATTGTTATCGTTTTTCAACCTTGGGGCATGGGGAGCGCTTTATGCCTATACACCAGAGCAATATCCAACGATCATTCGTGCGACGGGTGCAGGAATGGCTGCTTCATTCGGACGCATTGGCGGCATTTTAGGGCCGCTTCTCGTCGGCTATCTCGTCGCACAAAAAGTAGCCATCACGATGATTTTTGCGATTTTTTGTATCGCGATTTTCATCGGCGCGCTTGCTGTTCTTTTCCTTGGCAAAGAAACGAAACAACAAGAACTCGCATAATCATACGAAAAGAAGCTATAATGGTATCATTGTAGCTTCTTTTTTTGAAAGGGGATTTTCTTTTGGGTGTTTCTGTAGTCGTTGCGACATATAACCGATTACTTCCATTAGCAGAATTGTTAGAGTCGTTAAGCAAACAAACGTATAAACCAACGCAAGTCATTATTGTTAATGATGGTGGTCCATCTGTGCAAGCTGCTGTCGATGCATATCCGGAGCTTTCTGTTGAACTCATTGAATTGCGTGAAAATGTCGGTCATGTCGAGGCGCGTAATATCGGTGTACGTGCCGCCACAGAAGATTTTATTATGCTTTGTGATGATGACGATTTACTATTGCCATGCCACATTGAGCGAATGATCGCTAATATGAATGATGCCGATTTTGTATATTCGGACGTAGAAATTTTTCATTATCGTATTGAAAATGGAGTGCGCATACCGACCGATCGCTTTTTATTTGCATATGAATTCGATTTGCAAGCAATGCGTACATTTTCGACGTATGTTCCTTCAGGGAGCATGTATCGGCGCACAATTCATGATACAATTGGATATTTTGATCCGTACGTTCATAACTATTGGGATTGGGATTTCTTTTTACGTGTGGCGAACGAGTTTCGTGTGAAACGTGTAGCGACAGCGAGCGTCCTTTATGCATTTTCGAATGAAGGCGATCATTTATCGAAGCAAATGAATGAAACGAGACAAATGTATTTAAATCGATTAAGTGAGAAACATCTGCTTGGTCATTTACCGACAAAAAACTTTTGGCTTCTTTTGTCAGAGCCGGAAGTACAAAAGCGACAAGCAACGAGCGAAGTCATATGGAATGGTGAACCGTTTCGTTCCCGTCTCGCCCACTTTATTCATTGTTAGGAGGGGGAAAATGTATTGGTGGAGCATTCAGCAATTATTTCTTTTGCTTTTGTTTTCACCGCTTCTTACTCGTCACTTATTTTATGGGCGCGTCAGCTCGTTTTTATTGTTTGTTTGTTTCGCTTTTGGAACGACCGTATTTGCAGAATATATGGTGAAGAAAAAAGGAAAACAAACATGGCTATTTGTCGCTGCGCTATTATGTAATGTTTCTGTTTTACTCGTTTTTTCTTTTGCTATGTGAGAAAGCAGAGTCTTTGCGAAGGCTCTGTTTTTTATTTATGAAAAAGGAATAAAAAGAAAATGTGTCGAAAAACTAAGACAGTTGTATAGTTTTTACTTGACAAATAAACATTCCTATATGATAATTTATATCGAATTATAATTGTTATAATTTATTTTTGCGTTCAGTCATATTTTTCGTATGGCTGGAGCATACTACTAACATGCAAAAAAAATGATGCAGGAGGATGATTGACAATGCCATTAGTAGGAAAACAAGTACAACCATTTAAAGCGATGGCGTTCCATAACGGCGATTTCATCGAGGTAACAGAAGAAAACTTCAAAGGAAAATGGAGCGTCGTTTGCTTCTATCCAGCTGACTTTACATTCGTTTGTCCAACAGAATTAGAAGATTTACAAAACGAATATCCAAAATTAAAAGAGCTTGGTGTAGAAGTATACTCCGTTTCAACAGATACACATTTTACACATAAAGCATGGCACGACCACTCACCAGCGATCAGCAAAATCGAATATGTGATGATCGGTGACCCTTCTCAAAAATTATCACGCATGTTCGAAGTGCTTGATGAAGAGACAGGCCTTGCACAACGCGGTACGTTCATTATCGATCCAGATGGCGTTATTCAAGCTGTTGAAATTAACGCTGATGGCATCGGTCGTGATGCAAGCACAATCGTAAACAAAATTAAAGCAGCACAATACGTGCGCAACAATCCTGGCGAAGTGTGCCCAGCAAAATGGCAAGAAGGTGGAAAAACATTAAAGCCAAGCCTTGACCTTGTAGGTAAAATTTAAGGAGGCTTACGTCAATGATATTGGATGCTGAAATTAAAGCACAGCTCGCCCAATATCTACAATTGATGGAAAATGACATTGTGTTAAAAGTGAGCGCGGGAGACGATTCAGTTTCCCGCGATATGCTTGCTTTAGTCGATGAGCTTGCAACAATGTCATCGAAAATCAAAGTAGAAAAAACAACGTTAGAGAGAACGCCAAGCTTTAGCGTCAATCGCGTTGGCGAAGAAACGGGCGTTGTGTTCGCAGGAGTACCTTTAGGACATGAATTTACTTCCCTCGTGCTTGCGTTGCTTCAAGTGAGTGGACGTCCGCCAAAGGTCGATCAAGCAGTCATTGAACAAATTAAAAATTTAAAAGGGACGTATCGTTTTGAAACATACGTCAGCTTAACATGCCATAACTGCCCAGACGTCGTTCAAGCGTTAAATGTGATGAGCGTACTAAATCCGAACGTCTCACATACGATGATTGATGGGGCTGTATTTAAAGAAGAAGTCGAGCAAAAAGATGTCATGGCTGTGCCAACCGTCTTTTTAAACGGTGAACCGTTCGCAAGCGGCCGTATGTCGCTTGAGGAAATTCTTGCGAAGTTAGGAAGCACGCCGGATGCTTCTACTTTTGAGGAAAAAGATCCGTTTGATGTGCTCGTCATCGGTGGAGGACCTGCGGGTGCAACAGCTGCCATTTATGCAGCGCGTAAAGGCATTCGCACAGGAATTGTTGCTGAACGCTTCGGCGGTCAAATTTTAGATACGTTAGGCATTGAAAACTTTATTAGCGTCAAATATACAGAAGGTCCGAAGCTTGCTGCGAGCCTTGAGGAACATGTGAAACATTACAATGTTGATATTATGAACTTGCAGCGTGCAAAACGGCTAGAAAAGAAAGACCTTATTGAAGTAGAGCTTGAGAATGGTGCGATTTTAAAAAGCAAAGCAGTCATTATCGCGACAGGCGCACGTTGGCGCAATCTCGGCGTCCCAGGCGAAGCAGAGTTTAAAAATAAAGGCGTCGCTTACTGCCCACATTGCGACGGTCCGTTATTTGAAGGAAAACATGTCGCAGTCATCGGCGGTGGAAACTCTGGCGTTGAGGCGGCAATTGACTTGGCCGGAATTGCTAAGCATGTGACGGTGCTTGAATTTGCGCCAGAATTAAAAGCAGATGCTGTATTGCAAGATCGTTTATACAGCTTACCGAATGTCACAGTAATCAAAAACGCGCAAACGAAAGAAATTACAGGCACAGATAAAGTGAATGGTATCACATATATTGATCGCGCAACAGGCGAAGAGCACCATATTGAACTTCAAGGTGTATTCGTGCAAATCGGACTTGTACCGAATACCGAATGGTTAGAAGGAACGGTAGAGCGCAATCGCTTCGGCGAAATTATCGTTGATAAGCGCGGAGCGACAAACGTCCCTGGCGTCTTCGCTGCTGGCGATTGTACAGATAGCGCATATAAACAGATTATCATTTCCATGGGTTCAGGCGCAACAGCTTCTTTAGGAGCGTTTGACTACTTAATTCGAAATTAATATGATCAACCCCTTAACTCACTTTGACCCGCTTTACTGCTTATGTAAAGCGGGTTTTGTTCCCCCCTTGACTCTCCTATTGCGGTTTGATACAATATTAGCCAAATGAAATACAGGTGCAACGATGAAAGATGGATAGTAGCTAAGGTAGTTCTTTTATAGCGAGCTAGGGGTGGTGGAAGCCTAGTAAAGACGCTTAGCGAAACGGCAGTCTGGAGTTGCTTCACGCAAAAGTGGATGCGTTATGCATCAACTAGGGTGGAACCGCGGGAGTTACGCTCTCGTCCCTAGGCGAAAGGCCTAAGGATGAGAGCGTTTTTTGTTTACATTTTATTATAAGGAGGATGAACGATGTCAGTAACGATGGAGCAAATTGTAGCACACGCGAAACATCGCGGCTTTGTTTTTCCCGGTTCAGAAATTTACGGCGGATTAGCAAATACGTGGGATTACGGTCCGTTAGGGACAGAATTAAAAAACAACATTAAGCGAGCATGGTGGAAAAAGTTTGTTCAACAATCGCCATACAACGTCGGTTTAGATGCGGCTATTTTAATGAACCCACGCACGTGGGAAGCATCTGGTCATTTAGGAAACTTCAACGATCCGATGATTGACTGTAAACAATGTAAAGCACGTCATCGGGCGGATAAGTTAATTGAAAGCGCGCTTGAAGCGAAAGGGATTGAAATGGTTGTCGATGGGCTTCCTTTTGAAAAAATGGAGCAGCTCATTCAAGAGCACGACATTGCTTGTCCAGATTGCGGCAGCCGCGACTTCACAAACATTCGTCAATTTAACTTAATGTTTAAAACGTTCCAAGGCGTGACCGAGTCGAGCGCAAACGAAATTTACCTTCGTCCTGAAACGGCACAAGGCATTTTTGTAAACTTTAAAAACGTACAACGAACGATGCGCAAAAAATTGCCGTTCGGTATTGCGCAAATCGGAAAAAGCTTCCGAAACGAAATTACACCAGGAAACTTTACGTTCCGCACACGTGAATTTGAACAAATGGAGCTTGAATTTTTCTGTAAGCCGGGCGAAGAATTACAGTGGTTTGATTATTGGAAACAATATTGTGAACAATGGCTTTTATCGCTTGGTATGAAGCGTGAAAACATTCGTTTACGCGATCATTCCGAAGATGAATTGTCCCACTACAGCAACGCCACAACAGATATTGAATATAAATTCCCGTTTGGTTGGGGCGAGCTATGGGGCATTGCATCGCGTACCGATTACGATTTGCGTCGCCATATGGAATATTCAGGAGAAGACTTCCACTACCTTGATCAAGAAACGAACGAACGTTTTATTCCATATTGCATTGAGCCTTCACTTGGTGCAGATCGCGTCACGCTCGCCTTTATGATTGACGCGTATGAAGAAGAGCAACTGGCAGACGGTACGACGCGCACAGTGATGCATCTTCACCCAGCGTTAGCGCCATATAAAGCGGCTGTATTGCCATTATCGAAAAAGTTATCAGAAGGTGCGCGTGCGATCTTTGAACAACTTTCACAACATTTTATGGTCGATTACGATGAGTCTGGATCCATCGGAAAACGATATCGTCGTCAAGATGAGATTGGAACACCGTTCTGTATTACGTATGATTTTGATTCAGAACAGGACGGCATGGTGACCGTGCGCGACCGCGATACGATGGAACAAACGCGCATTCCAATTGCGGAATTAAAAAGCTTCTTAGAAGAAAAAATTCAGTTTTAAGCAAAAACAGGCTATCCTATAAAGTAGGGTAGCCTTTGTATTAGAAAGGAGTGCGATGATGACCATATTGAAAAACGATTGGGCTCCTTTATTAGAAGAGGAGTTTCAAAAACCGTATTATGTGAAATTGCGTCAGTTTTTAAAAGAAGAATATCGAACGAAAACGATTTATCCGGATATGCACGACATTTTCAACGCCCTTCATTACACCCCGTATGCGAATGTAAAAGTCGTCATTTTAGGACAAGACCCATACCATGGGCCGAATCAAGCGCACGGATTAAGTTTTTCCGTCAAACCGGGCGTCGCTTTGCCTCCATCGTTGTTAAACATTTTTAAAGAGTTGCAAGATGACATCGGGTGCTATATTCCAAACAACGGCTACTTATTAAAATGGGCAAAGCAAGGGGTATTGCTTTTAAATACCGTATTGACGGTACGACGTGGAGAAGCGAATTCGCATAAAGGAAAAGGTTGGGAGTATTTTACAGATCGCGTCATTGAACTTGTGAATGAAAAACGTGAACCCGTTGTCTTCATTTTATGGGGACGTCATGCGCAAGCGAAAAAAGCCTTGATCACGAATGAACATCATTACATAATTGAAGCGCCACATCCAAGCCCATTTTCCGCAGCGCGAGGCTTTTTCGGTAGTCGCCCTTTTTCAAAAACGAATACTTTTTTACAACAGACAGGGAGAGAGCCAATTGACTGGCAAATCGAAAACATATAATGAGCGAGTAAATTGTTATGCATGCAAGCATTTTTATGTCACGTGGGATGCGCAAATGCCGCGCGGTTGTCGCGCATTCGGTTTTAAAAGCGCGATGTTGCCGTCTATTGTCGTCAAGCAATCGTCTGGTGCGCCTTGCATGAAGTTTGTACAGAAAGAACATAAGGGGAGAAACGGATGAGTTCATCGCGCTCGATCGTCGTTTCCGTCATCGCGATGATTGTCGCCATTATCGCAGGAACGATCGGATTTATGTTTTCAGAACAATTAACGTTTTTTGATGCACTTTGGTTGACAGTTGTCACCATTTTAACGGTTGGTTATGGCGATACAGTGCCACAAACGTTTTATGGCAAACTGTTTGCCCTTATCATTATTCCGATTGGTATTGGCATTGTGACATATGCGACAGGGGCAGTCGTGTCGATGATGATGGAAGGGGAATTTTCAAAAACGGTTCGGAGGCGAAAAATGAAAAAGAAAATAGAAGCGATGACAAACCATATTATCGTATGCGGGTTCGGTCGTGTCGGGGAACAAGTCGTACGTGAACTTGTCAAAAACGGGACAGCTGTCGTTGTCATCGAGCGGAATACGGATCGGTTAGAAGAAATGAATGATCCGATTCCGTATGTCGAAGGGGATGCGACAGAAGATGACGTGCTGATTGCAGCAGGTATTGAACGAGCGGCAGGGTTGGTCGCCGCATTGCCTTCAGATGCCGATAACGTCTTTATTTCCCTCACAGCAAAAGGGCTAAATCGCGACATTCAAATTGTCGCGCGCGCCGAGCGACCGGAATCGGAAGAAAAGTTGCGGCGTGCAGGTGCTGATAAAGTCATTAACCCATCGTTTTTGAGCGGTCGCCGTATGGCGATGACAATGTTAAAACCTGTCAGTGTCGATTATGTCGATACGATTTTTCACGGCCATGCAGAGCAATACGCGATTGAAGAAGTGACAATTGAGCCGCATTCTTCATTTGTTGGGACATCTGTCCGCGATCAAGCGGTGCGCACGCGCTTTCATGTGACGATTATTGCGATTCAGCGTCAAAACAACATGATTGGTAACCCAACGCCAGACGAGCGGTTTTTCGTTGGAGATGTCCTGATCGTATTCGGTGAAAAACGAGCGCTAGAGGCGTTTGAACAGGCGGTAAATAAAAAATAAGCAGCCAAATCGGGCTGCTTATTGTAATGCATAAATTCTTGCTTCGTGCGGACGCATATAAAGCGTTGTGCCTTCTTCTTTTACATCTGTATAATTGCCGAGCAAAAGATGGCGGTGAGCCGAAGCAAGCTCTTCTGGCAACTCATATACGTTGTCGTTGTCGCAATGGTTTAAGACGATGAGCCAACGAACGCCATCGAGCTCGCGCGTGTAAGCGTAAATGTACGGATCATTTTCCGAAAAATCGCGGAACGTTCCGTACACCATAACGGCATGTTGCTTGCGCAATTGAATGAGCTTTTTATAGTAATAATATACAGAGTTCGGATCCGCTAATGCTTGTTTTACATTGATTTCTTTATAGTTCGGATTCACTTTTAGCCAAGGTGTTCCTGTTGTAAATCCAGCATGTTCGCTATCATCCCACTGCATTGGTGTACGCGAGTTATCTCGGCTCAGTAGCTGCAAGCTTTCAAGCACTTCTTTCGGATCGCGACCTTTTGCGACTTCTTCTGCATATTTATTTTTCATCGCAATGTCGTTATAGTCTTCGATCGTGTCGAACTTGACGCCAGTCATGCCAATTTCTTCACCTTGATAAATATATGGGGTTCCCGGCAACGTATGCACGAGCGTAGCGAGCAATTTTGCTGATTCGACGCGGAACTGTTTATCGTTTCCGTAGCGCGTCACTTGTCGCGTATGGTCGTGATTGTTTAAAAACTGCGAGTTCCACCCTTTGCCCCACAATCCTTCGTACCAACGTTTTTGAATTTGTTTAAAACGAATCGGATCCCATGTCGGCATTTCGTCGCACACTTCAAAGTGGAACAAAGTATGTAGTTCGTTTCGGTCTTCTCCGACATATTTTAATCCTTCCTCTGGCGATACGAAAGCGACTTCTCCGACGGTGAAAATATCATAATGTTTTAATACTTTTTCGTGCATTTCTTGTAAATAATCATGCACGCCTGGATTGTTTGTTAAATAACGAATGTCATACGGGTTTTCGGCATCTGGGAATCCTTCAGGTTTGGCTAGTAAGGCAATCGCATCTAAACGGAACCCATCGATCCCTTTATCTAACCAAAAACGCATCATTTTATAAATTTCTTCACGAACTTCTTCGTTTTCCCAGTTCAAATCTGGCTGTTCTACCGCAAACGAATGGAAATAATACTGTCCTGTTTTTTCATCATATTCCCATGCGGATGGAGTAAAGTACGAGCGCCAGTTATTCGGTTTGTCGCGCCATATGTACCAATCGCGTTTCGGATTGTCTTTTGACGAACGAGATTCAATAAACCAAGGATGTTGATCAGATGTATGGTTCACGACAAGGTCCATAATTAATTTCATTCCACGTTTATGCACCTCGTTCAGCAAGCGGTCAAACGTCTCCATATCCCCTGCTTTATCCATGATGCGATAGTAATCAGAAATGTCGTATCCGTTATCTTTATCAGGCGACTCATAGCACGGATTCAGCCAAATGACATCCACCCCTAAGTCGCGAATGTAATCGAGTTTTTGAATAAGCCCTTCTAAATCGCCATACCCATCACCATTTGAGTCAAAAAAGCTGCGCCAATACACTTGATATACGACGGCTTCTTTCCACCATGTCCGTTTCATTTGTTGTCACTCCTTTTTTAAGCGTTTTCAATTTGAAAAGTTGCTATGTATAAGATACCATTGTTGTAAAGGAAAAAGAAGTAGGGAGTGAAAACGTTTTGGACATATCGGTGACAAATGTATTCGCAAAGATAGAAGAAGAAATCGCAAAAGCAAAACATGCGTCATCATCGCAAGCGGTGTGTGAACATATATATGCTGTTCGCGCATTGTGCGACATTATTTTGCAACAACCATCACCAAGCACACAAGAAGTGACTTTGCCGCAACCGACAACAACCGAACGATTAGATATCGGTGCCGATGCGAACGGACGATCATTACTTGATTTTTAGGAGGGGAAAACATGAAACTATTTACAATCATCGCTTCAATGAGTGCAGCGCTATGTGTGGCGCTAGGAGCGTTCGGAGCACACGTGTTGGAAGGAAGAATTCCAGAGCGATATATCGACACGTGGCAAAAAGCCGTTCAATATCAAATGTTCCATACGATCGGTTTGTTTCTCGTTGCGTTGCTGGCGACAAAATGGCCGCACGTGACGCCTGCTGGTTGGTTTATGCTTGCGGGAATCGTTTTATTTTCAGGTAGTTTATACGTACTAAGCTTAACACAAATAAAAATACTTGGGGCGATTACGCCGTTTGGGGGCGTGTCGTTCATTGTTGCATGGCTATTTTTAGCATATATCGCGATCAAACAAATGTAAAACGAGGCGCTGTGGACGCCTCGTTTTTAACGTGGAGCATATGTGCTTAATCCGACACCAGATGCAAATGGATATTCATAATTAATTTCTTCATCAAATGTGACATAGTCGAGATAAATCATTGGTAATAAATAACGCATTCCTGTTTGTGGATCGCTTAAAATGAGATGGTCGCGACCTGCTGCTTCAATGACACCGCGGAAAATTTTCGCATTCCATTCACGATTGTTTTCAAACGTCATATAAACAGTCGCAATTTTGCCTTTGTTTAAGCGCAAAATGTTTTCAATGTACGATTCTTCGATTGGAAGCATGCCGGGAAGCGGCTGACTGGCGGTTGTCGGTGTTTGCATCGCCCCTGTTTGTGGTGTAAACGTTGGTGTAGGCATGCCAAACGGATATGTTGGCATTTGGTATGGATAGTAGTACGGATACGAATAATACGGCATTTGTTGACGTTCATCACTCATTGAAACCCCTCCTTCTTAATATACGCGTGGACAATTAGAACGCGTCGGTGCATAAAAACAATGTGACTTAAAACGTCCCGTATTCCATTGATTAAACCATTGTGGCGGGCAATTGCCATCTGGTCGGAAAAACCAAAGCGCATTCGTTGCCGGATGAAAACGTTCCCCGCGGATGACACGACGGGCGAGACGTATGTCTTGTTCACGCGCCCGTTGATAAAAATACCCTTTTTGTACCGCTTCAAATCCCCCAGGGCTTTGAAATACCATTTGGCGAATGGTACGAAGCCCTTCAAAGTCTAAACAGTTTGCGCGTACGCGGTTCACTCCAACATTCCCAACCATTAACATGCCGAGCTGTCCGTCTTCCTCCGCCTCTGCGCGCATAAGACGGGCAAGCAATTTGACATCTTCTTCTGTATACGCAACAACAGCCATCCCTTCACCTCACTTTATGAAAATCGCTATTAGCCTATGATGAGACATACGAAAATGTGAGGAAAGTCGTCATTGTTATATGTATGAAAGAGATAATAAAAAAAGACCTCCAAACCGGAGGCCTACACATGTAAAAACTGTTCCATTTTTTCTTTCGGTAAAATGTTGCCGACGAAGAAAGAGCCGAATTCGCCAAACCGTGCGCTCACTTCATCGAAACGCATTTCGTACACAAGCTTTTTAAATTGAAGCACATCATTTGAAAAGAGCGTCACGCCCCATTCATAGTCATCAAAGCCGACCGAACCGGTAATGATTTGTACGACTTTTCCAGCATATTTTCTTCCCGTCATGCCGTGTGCGCGCATTAAATTGCGGCGCTCTTCCATCGGAAGCATGTACCAGTTGTCGTTTCCTTGACGGCGCTTGTCCATCGGATAAAAGCAAACGTGGTTCGTTTTTGGTAAGATCGGATATAAACGGCGACGCACTTCTGGATTTTCGTATGGGTCGCCTGCCTCTGCCGGCAAGTAATTGCTTAATTCAACCACAGAGACGTATGAATAAGCAGGTACGAGATATTCAGCGAGCTTTGTTTTATTAATTGCTGTTTCAATTTCATGAAGCTCTTCCATCGTTGGACGTAAAAGCATGAACATCAAATCTGCTTTTTGCCCCATAATTGTGTAAATCGCATGGCTGCCTTCATTTGCAGCTTCTGTTTTTTCCCATTTTTCCACTAATGTGAAAAACTCTTGTATTGCTTCTTGTCGCTCTTCATTTGTGAGCGTTTTCCAAGCCGCCCAATCAACCGTGCGGAAATCATGCAGACAATACCAACCGTCTAACGTTTGTGCTGCTTCGCTCATGTCCAACACTCCTTTTGTTATGTACTACCGAAATTGTATCATATGTGTTTCGTTTATGCCAAACGCACTATTTGAACCGTTTATAAATAAGAAAAGCAATGATCATGACAATGCCGCCAACGATCGTGATCGTTGTAAAATGTTGTTCAATAAATGTTTTCGCTTGAGCGCCTAAGGTGAAAATAATAAGCCCTTCTGCGAAAAAGCGCGCCCCACGACCGATGAACGACCAAAAAAGCAGCGTGCGAATGTTGACGTTAGAAATGCCCGAGAAAATAGTAAACACTTTATACGGAATAGGGGTAAACCCAGCGATAACGATCGCCATTGCCCCGTATTGTTGAAAATATTGTTCTACCTTATCCATTTTTTCATCAGAGATAAAATAACGCAAAATCGGTCTGCCGAATTTTTTCCCAATGTACCACCCGAGCAGCGCACCGAATACAGAAGCGACTGTTGTTAAAAAGGAAAACCATAACGCTTTCTCTGGTTGGGCAATGCTTAACGGAATTAATAACACATCAGGCGGAATCGGAAAAAATGAAGATTCTGTAAACGAAACGATAACGAGACCGATGACGCCAAATTCAAGCAACCATTGTTCAAGATGATGAATCCATTGTGACATATGATAACGCTCCTTTATTTGTACATGTTCCTTAACAAATATATCACTTTTTAGGCTATATATCACTCAAGATAAAAAACAGAATTGTTATAAAAAAAAGACTATTTTCGTTTGTGGTGTAATTCATTGCTTTTCGTCTCAATAAGAGTATTCTAATAGATAGACGAATTTTTTTAAACTAAGGAGGAACATTTCGTGAGTGATTTATTTGCAGCCTTAAAGCAAAAGGTGGCAGGAAAAAATGTAACGATCGTGTTTCCGGAAGGACTAGATGAACGTATTTTGACAGCTGTCGGACGTCTAGCGGCAGAAAATGTATTGCATCCGATTGTTATCGGCGAGCAAGAAGCTGTCGTTCAAAAAGCAAAAGAACTTGGTTTGACGCTTGAGAAAGTAGAAATCATCGATCCGCGTACGTACGAAGGAATGGATGAGATGGTTGCTGCGTTTATTGAACGTCGCAAAGGAAAAGTGACGGAAGAAGATGCGCGCAACATTTTACTTGATGAAAACTACTTCGGTACGATGCTTGTGTATATGGGGAAAGCGCACGGGCTTGTGAGCGGTGCCGCGCATTCGACAGCGGATACAGTTCGTCCTGCGTTACAAATTATTAAAACAAAGCCAGGTATTCGCAAAACGTCTGGCGTGTTCATTATGGTGCGCGGCGATGAGAAATATGTATTTGCCGATTGCGCCATTAACATCGCTCCAGATAGCCAAGATTTAGCGGAAATCGCTATTGAGAGCGCACAAACAGCGAAAATGTTTGATATTGAGCCACGTGTAGCGATGCTTAGCTTCTCTACGAAAGGATCGGCAAAATCGCCAGAAACAGAAAAAGTGATTGAAGCGGTGCGCATCGCAAAAGAAATGGCACCAGAGTTAACGCTCGATGGCGAGTTTCAATTTGATGCCGCATTCGTTCCGTCTGTAGCGAAAAAGAAAGCGCCAGACTCTGTTATCCAAGGCGATGCGAACGTCTTTATTTTCCCAAGCTTAGAAGCGGGAAATATCGGATATAAAATTGCCCAACGTCTCGGCAACTTTGAAGCGGTCGGTCCAATTTTACAAGGATTAAATCAACCGGTGAACGATTTATCGCGCGGATGTAACGCCGAAGATGTGTACAAGCTATCACTCATCACAGCAGCGCAGGCGCTTGCGGCGATGGAATAATGAGCGAATTGTTGCGACAACAAACGTGGCGAATGATTGACCATACAACCCTCGGGCCATCGTTTGATGCGAAGCAGTCATTTGCGTTTGATGATGCGCTTTGCGAATCGGTTGGAAACGGTCAATCGCATCCGATCGTTCGCTTATGGGTGCATCATCAGACCGTTGTGCTTGGCATTCAAGATACAAAATTGCCGTATATTGAAAAAGGACTCGCCTACTTACATGAGCACGGTTGGCGTACGATCGTTCGCAACTCTGGTGGATTGGCGGTCGTGTTAGATGAAGGGGTTTTAAACGTTTCACTTATTTTTCCTGATACAAAAAAAGGAATTGACATTGATCGTGGATATGAGGCGATGGCCACACTCATTGCGCGCATGTTGCCAGAAGCGCGCGTGCAAGCAGGGGAAGTTGTTGGCTCGTATTGTCCGGGAAGTTTTGATTTAAGCATTCATGGAAAAAAGTTTGCGGGCATTTCACAGCGCCGCATTCGAGGCGGTGTTGCTGTGCAAGTATATATATGTGCAAACGGAAGCGGCGCAACACGAGCGGAGTTTATTCGTCAGTTTTATGAGCGAGCGCTGGCGGGAGAACAAACGAAGTTTACGTATCCAACGGTCGTTCCACATACGATGGCGTCGCTTAGTGAATTACTCGGCAAAGAAATGACGGTTTCTGCGCTCGTCATTCGCCTATACGAAGCGCTCCAAGCACTTGGGAGTAGGCTCGAGCCATCATCGCTCACCCCGGAAGAATGGGAGCGATATAACGTGTATTTTCAACGTATGATTGACCGAAACGAGACGATGTTGCCGAAATAAAAAAGCTGTCCGATGCGACAGCTTTTTTCATTGAAATGATTGAATATATAGCTATTTTCACCACTTAGCGAACGCTTGCAGTGGAGACTTCTTTCTGAAATTACGTTAAAAAAAGAGGATTATTGCGAATGACGGAAAATAAGTATATTAAACGTTTGCAGTTAGTTATAAATGCCGACGTTTAGATGAAATGAGTGGTGATAATTAATGAATAAAGAAGTAAGCAAGATAATAAAAGACATTTTTGTTCGTCAAAAAGGATTTGCGAAGACAGAGGATTTAACGAGAGAAGGAGTGAGCAAATATTATATTCGAAAATTCGAGCAAAATGGAGAAATAATTAGGATAAAACGAGGGCTTTACCGTTATGCTGAATTGGAAAATGATCAAAATGAAGAAGTGATTGAAGTATCAAAAGTGATCCCGAACGGTGTTCTTTGTCTTTTGTCGGCATTGTCTTTTTATGAGTTGACAACTTATAACCCATGGGAGTATCAAATCGCCATTGAGAGAAAATCAAGGAAACCTAGTTTGCCTGATTATCCACCAATTAAAATTTTTTATTTTTCAAAAAAACAGTTTGAATATGGAATTGAGGAAGTGGAGATAGGTGGCCATAAAATAAGCATTTATAATCGCGAAAAAACGATTTGTGATATTATTCGATACAGAGAAAAAATAGGAATCGATTTAATGAAAGAAGGTTTGCGAAATTACTTACAAAGTTCTGAAAAAAATATAAATAAACTAGTGGAATGTGCAGAGAATATGCGCATCAAAACGGTTTTATTAAAATACTTAGAGGTGCTTTTGTAATGGGAAATGTTAAAAATATACCTGCTTCAGTTAGTGAAAGATTAAAAAATATTGCCAAACAAAGCGGGAAAACATTTGATCTCATTTTATTGTTATATTTTCAAGAAAGGCTATTATATCGACTTTCCATTTCTAGTTATCGTGATAAATTTGTTTTAAAAGGTGGTCTTTTTTTATTCTCTTTAACACAATTTAAATCTAGACCAACGAAAGATATTGACTTTTTAGCTAAACAAATTTCGAATGATATAAAATATATTAAATCTGTGTTTGAATCAATTTGTGCTTTAACCGTTGAAGAAGATGGAGTCGAATTTGATGTAAATGGAATGACCGTTGAACGAATCAAAGAGGACGCTAATTATGAAGGAGTGCGTATTAAAGTCTCAGCATCGCTTGGTAAAATAAGAAAGCAATTGCAATTAGATATTGGGTTTGGTGACGTCGTCATCCCAAAACCAAAAGAGATGAAGTACCCTACTTTATTAAACATGAATCCCCCTGAAATCCAAGTTTACTCCACTTATTCAGTAATAGCTGAAAAGTTCGAAGCGATGATCTCACTCTCTGTTATTAACAGTCGAATGAAGGATTTTTATGATGTTTTCACGCTTCTATCAACTGAAAATTTCGATGGGCGTATTTTATGGGAAGCAATATTTGAAACGTTTCAGAGACGTGGAACAAATTTAGAAAAAGACCATCCTATGTTTTTATGTTCTTTTGCAGAAGATGAGCGTCGAAACAAACAGTGGAAGGCATTTTTGCAAAGAATGGGTACAAAAGAAGATCTACACTTCTCCTTCGTCATGAGGAAGATTCGAGATTTTCTTTTTCCTGTATATGACTCCATTTTGAGAGAGGAAGAATATTTTAAAAAGTGGAATAAAATTACTCTTGAATGGGAGTAATCAAGAAGAAAACCGTTCGAAAATCAAAAACCATTAGGGTAGTTTAAACGAACTAAAAGAACCTGACTTTTTTGTCAGGCTCTTTTTTACTCGGCAATCTTTTCGATTTTTTCTAAGTTTCCGTTACGATCCATTTTGAAAATAGGTGGTTTAAATTCATCCTCTGAAATTTCCATTTGTCTTGCACGGTTAATGATGCGTGCCATCGTTCCGTAATCTTCGCGTAATTCTTCATTTTCTTTTTGAAGTTTTGTAAATTGTTGTTCTAGTTGTTTATATTGTTGTTGTAGTTGTTCGAGCTCAATCTTCAGCTGTTTATTTTCCACTAGCGCGGTTTCTTGTCCGATATACGATTGTTTTAAAGAGTGTAAAAAAGCAATGACATGATCAAGCGTCAAATGATTTGTTTCGACATGTTCATATTCATTTGCTTGCACTTCTAACGGTTCCATTCCTAACTCTTCAAGCGAAGGAACAGGTGGTGTATAAAGCGGCCGTTTTCGCAATGCGTGTTTATTTCCAAGTGCTCGCTGCCGTTGTTTTCGGAACTTTTTCGCCATTTGTAACGATTCTTCATATTGTTGGCGGACGACCGCATTCCAGCGAAACCCGCATGCCGCTGACGTACGATTCAACTTATCGCCCACTTCTTCAAACGCATTTAATTGCGTACTCCCTTCGCGCACATGGCGCAACACCGTTTCAGCTAGCAATAAATCTTCTTCTTCAGTCCAAGCATCTTGTCGTTTTTTTGTCATGAAAAAAACCCCTTTCGCATTCTTTTACTTTCATAATCACCAAAAAACGAGAAATATATACTATTTTTCAAAGGAAATAGATGCAGCTTGCATTGTTCGCGCATACGCGTTAGAATACTCGTTAGCGAAAAGGAGTGAGGACGGTATGCAAAATGAATTTCGCGTCTGTGACGACTGTCAAGCGACGAATTTAAAAACGTTGTTGCCAAGGCTAAAAAAATTAGATCCGAACGCAACAATCGAAATTGGCTGCCAGTCTTATTGCGGTCCAGGTCGAAAAAAAGTGTTTGCGTTCGTCAACAATCGACCTGTATCAGCGATGACGGAAGACGAGTTAATCGAAAAAATTGCTGCGAAGTTGAAAAAATAAGGTGGCGGTTACCGATCAAGGGGCATTCTATGCGAGAGGAATGCCTTTTTTGTTTGATTTTGGTATATGTCATTGAAGGAAGTCTTTGTTTTTTTCATAGAACGCTCTATAATAAAGCTATGTTATGAACGGAAGAGAGGGAGAAGGATTGTATCCCAACGAAAAATTGAGCGAAGAGAAAGTGTTCAAAGATCCGGTGCACCGGTATGTGCATGTGCGTGATAAAGTCATTTGGGATTTAATTGGTACAAAAGAATTTCAACGGTTGCGTCGCATTAAACAGCTCGGTACAACGTATTTGACGTTTCACGGTGCGGAACATAGTCGTTTTAACCATTCGCTTGGTGTATATGAAATCGTGCGTCGCATCGTTGACGATGTGTTCGCTGGTCGTGCGGATTGGGATGAAAACGAGCGGCTGCTTTGTTTATGTGCCGCGCTTTTGCACGATTTAGGACATGGACCGTTTTCGCATTCGTTTGAAAAAGTGTTTCATCTTGATCATGAACAATTTACACGAGCGATTATTTTAGGCGATACAGAAGTCAACGCGGTGCTTCGTCGTGTATCGTTAGACTTTCCGAAAAAGGTTGCAGAAGTCATTGCGAAGACGTATGAAAATAAGCTCGTTGTTAGTCTCATTTCAAGCCAAATTGATGCGGATCGCATGGACTATTTATTGCGCGATGCATATTATACAGGCGTCAGCTATGGGCATTTTGATATGGAACGCATTTTGCGCGTGATGCGTCCACGCGAGGAGCAAGTCGTCATTAAACGAAGTGGCATGCACGCAGTAGAAGATTACATTATGAGCCGGTACCAAATGTATTGGCAAGTGTATTTCCATCCCGTGACGCGCAGTGCAGAAGTGATTTTGACGAAAATTTTGCATCGTGCGAAACATTTATATTTGACAGGCTATACATTTCAAACACCTCCTGTTCATTTCCAATCTCTTTTTCATGGACACGTGCAACTAGAAGACTACTTAAAATTAGATGAGGCGGTTACATTATATTATTTTCAACAATGGCAAGATGAACGAGATGCGATTTTAAGCGATTTATGCCGTCGTTTTATGAATCGTAATTTATTTAAATACGTCGAATTTCAACCGACGAATGAAGAAATGAAAAAGTTGATGGAACTGACGACGTTGTTTAAAAAAGCGGGCATTGATCCGGATTATTATTTAGTCGTTGACTCCTCATCCGATCTTCCGTACGACTTTTATCGTCCGGGGGAAGAAGAAGAAAGGCTTCCCATTTATTTGTTAATGCCAAGCGGGGAGTTACGCGAATTGTCGCGGGAATCGACGATCGTTGATGCGATTTCAGGCAAACGTCGCACCGATCATAAATTATATTTTCCACAAGATTTTCTTGATGACTTATCGACAAAACGAAACGTGAAGAAAAAAATAAAACAACTTTTATATGAATAGGAGATGGGGACGTTGCTTTTCGAACATGCGAAAATGTTGAAAGCGTTAGCGGCAGTCGGGGAGATTGTTGGACGAAAAAAGCTGCAAAAAATGATTTACATTGCGAAAAAAATGAACTTTCCTTTTTACGAAAAATTTGATTTTCATTTTTACGGTCCGTATTCGGAAGAATTGACATTGCGCATTGAAGAGTTATGTAACGTCGGTTTTGTGCAAGAAATGAGAGAGAAAAAAGGCGGATATTATCAATATCGTTATGCGTTGACGGAAGCGGGCAAGCAATTTTTAACGCATTACAATTTGGACATGCCTGATTTAGATGTTTGTTTGCGCAGTTTAAATGAACAAAGCGCGAGATTTTTAGAGCTTGTTTCTACTATTCTTTATTTTGAAGATTTAAGTAAAGATGAAGTGAAAGAAAAAGTATTTACATTAAAAAGCAAACAACGATACACGGAAGAAGAAATGGAAGAAGCGTATCGTTACATCGAACAGTTACGCACACAAGCGTACATCAAAAGCTGACAGCCCCCTGTCAGCTTTCGTCGCTTAATCGCTTTCCGCCAATGGCGTAATGATTTTTAGACATTTCTTCAATAAAAACGACGATTTTTTCTTTCGGTGCACCTGTCGTTTCCGCAACGGCTTCTGTTACTTTTTCGACGAGTGCTCGTTTTTGTTCTTCTGTGCGACCTTCAAGCATTTTTACTGTTACATATGGCATCGTGATCGCCCCTTTCTCCTTTATTCACAATCGTTATTATATCACGCATCGACCGTTGTCAGTAGTGCTTCCGCCTGTTTTTCGTGTATAATAATGAAAAAATGAAAAAAGTTTGAAAAGGAGAAGGAACGTGGACCAATTTTTAGCATATCCAATTCGAGAAATACCGTATGTCGTGTTGGCGCTTGCGATTGCATTTTCTGTTCATGAGTTTGCGCACGCATACGTGGCGTATAAATTTGGTGACCCGACGGCGAAACAACAAGGAAGACTAACGTTGTCGCCGCTTGCTCATTTAGACATATTAGGAACGTTGCTTATTTTCATTGCCGGATTTGGTTGGGCGCGTCCGGTACCTGTGAATCGCGGTTATTTTCGTCATCCGCGTCTAGCGGGCATTCTCGTTTCTGTTGCCGGTCCGCTCAGCAATTTGTTGCTTGCGGCTATCGGCTTCGCTTTATGGTATGCGATGATTCGCATCGGTGTATTTGATTTTATTCCGGTATGGTTTCGTGACGGATTGTATCAGTTTTTTGAAATTTATATCGGACTGAATATTTTATTGTTTGTTTTTAACTTATTGCCGTTTCCACCGCTTGATGGATATCGCATCGTCGAAGACTTGGCGCCGATGCATGTGCGTGCGAAAATGACGCAATTTGAAAATTACGGGGCGCTCATCTTTTTAATTCTTATTTTTACGCCGTTAGATCGATATACGATTCAGCCGATTTTTCATGTCGCCATTCCAGCTGTTGCCCAATGGCTACAAAGTATATTTTCAACGCTTATTTTATGATGAAAGGATGAACGATTGTGGAAGAGAAAAAAAAGCCGATGTTTAATATTATTAAAAAAGAGCCGAAAGTGCACGGAACGTTCGGCACAGGGGTACTCAGTCTCGCAAACGTTTCGCCGGTCATTATCGATGTCGAAGCTGGCGAGGCGTTCATTGATATGGGAGCGATGCATGCGCGCAGTGTCGTCGAAAAGGGAATTAAATTTACTCCGAATCGCGATGAAGTGCCAAACGGCAAGCCATATTGGCTCGTATGGGTAACGGTCGATCAGGCGGAAGAAGGGGCGTATTATGCGGGGGTGACAGCATGCGAAATGACGGTTGATCGCGAAGCGCGCCGCGGGTATAAATCGCTTCCTGAGCACGTCAATCGCATGGACAAATCGTTAAAGCGCCATATTATTGTTGACCATATGGATGAGCGGTCAAAAGAAGTATTAGCTTCATTTTTACAAAAGCATAACCGCGACATGTGGGACCGTTCGAGCGAGGAGTTAAAACGACAGCTTCAAAATCATGGATAAAATGTGACGGTTTTGTGAACGAAAATAGGTCTATACTTGTCGTTGAGTGGGAAAAGGAGTAAACTAAAGGTACAAATGTAACACATGATAAAACTAGGACACATAAACGCCCAAGCATATGAGCTTGGGCGTTTATGTTTAAAACCAATCGAACAGTCGTTTAAACCACGAATCTTTTTCTTTTTGTTTCTTCTTCTTTTTCTTTTCAGCTGGATGGTCTTTGCAGTAGTCGGTTGGCTCGGTGCCGACGACATAATAGCTTAACCGTTTTATCGGACAAGCGGTTGTCGCAAGCTCCCCGCTATGAGGATCGACATATACACCAATGACCCCTTCCGGCGGTTCGAACGTCGCGACCTTTCTTCCACGTAAACTATCTTCCATGAAATTGACCCAAATATGTTTCGCATATTGTTTTTCATCGGTGCGATCAATCGTTTTGTCGCGGTCGTATCCTGTCCAAACGGTTGTGACGAGCTGCGGCGTATAACCGATCATCCAACTGTCTGTTTTCGTCGTCCCTGATTTGCCAGCATAAGGGCGAGTGAGGCGCGGAATGATCGATTGCCCTGTCACAGAAGCATAGTCATTTAACGTTGGATCAAACATGCCGGTCATTAAGTGCGTCGTCACAAAAGCAAGCGCTGGATCGAGTATTTGTTCATCGCTTCGCCGTTGTTCGTATAGCACTTTTCCTTCGTAATTCGTCACTTTTTTTATAAATATCGGCTCGACTTTTTTTCCGCCGTTGGCGATAATGCTGTAGGCGCGCGCCATATCAATGACTTTAACGGGCGCTGTACCGAGCGCGAGCGACGGCACTTGTTTCAGTTTGCTTGTGATGCCAAGTTGTTTCGCGATGTCAACAAGCTTTTCTTGTCCGAGTAACAAATGTGTTTTTACAGCATAGACGTTATCGGAAAGAGCAATCGCTTGGGCAAGCGTAATCGTATCGTTCGCGTAGTAGTTGTTAAAGTTGCGCGGTGTATACGTCGAGCCGTCTTCTAGCGTAAACGTCGTCGCCTCGCTCCGCAATAGCGTCGATGGTGTAAACCCATGTTGGAGCGCCACATAGTATAAAAACGGTTTAAATGTTGAGCCGGGTTGACGTTCTGCCTGTGTCGCGCGATTAAACGGGCTTTTTTCATAGTCGCGCCCTCCGACAAGTGCTTTCACTTCGCCTGTTTTCGGCTCCATGGCGACAAGCGCCACTTGAATGTTTGACTGCGAATGAATCGTTTCTTTTATTTTCGCCTCTGCGATCGACTGCATCTCGACATCGAGCGTCGTGTATACGCGCAATCCGCCCATTTCAATCGTTTCTTCATCGAGTCCAAGCACCGTTTTCAACATATGTTTGACTGCATCTTGAAAATATGGGGCAATCGTTTTTGTTTTCATTTGCTCGCCGTTTGAGAAATGAAGCGGCTCGTTCGCAGCTTGTTTAGCTTCTTTTTTTGATAAAACATTTGCCTCAACCATCGCTTGCAAAACGATGCGTTGGCGCTTTTTTGCTCGCTCCATATCGACAAGCGGGGAATAGTAGCTCGGTCCTTTCGGGATCCCAGCAAGCATCGCCGCTTCCGCCACCGTCAATTCACGGGCGGATTTTCCGAAATAAAAATTTGCGGCTGCCTCAATTCCATATACGCCATGTCCGTAGTAAATCGTGTTTAAATATCCTTCTAAAATGTCTTCTTTATCGTAGTTTGCTTCAAGCTGGACGGTATATAGCGCTTCTTGTATTTTGCGCCACCACGTTTTTTCGTAGCTTAAAAATAAATTGCGCGCATATTGTTGCGTAATCGTACTTGCTCCTTGCACTTTCCCCATCGCTTTCATATTCGCAACGATCGCTCCGGCAATTCGCTTAAAGTCGAAACCGTAATGCTCGAAAAATTTTCGGTCTTCTATCGCAATCGTTGCATCAATGGCGTGTTGTGACATATCGGATAGATGAATCCAATATCTTTTTCCGCCGTAATGGTTTTCCCCAATTTTTGTGCCGTCTTCCGCATAAAAAATCGTTGATTGCGGAACGGCTAAAGGAGGAGGGCCTTTCCATTTGGCAAATATAATGAGACCTGCGATCGTAAGCGTGCATAATAAGCTGCCAATAAAAGCGAGCCAAAGAAATAGCCGCATATATTTAAACGTTCGTTTCCATCGTTCGATGGCAATCATCTCCATAGCCATCACCTCATTTTTTACGTTTAAAATTAGTATGAAAACATTTTTATTTTTTTAAACGTTTTCTAGCAATTTTTACTTGAAATTTTGCTAGATTGCTCTATACTTTTTCATGTTTAGCATTTTATTTTTTGGGCATGATAAGCGGTGCATTATTGACGAAAGGGTGTTCAATATGGAACTTTGGTTTACTGAAAAACAGACGGACAACTTTGGGATTACAGCACGAATTAAACGCACTTTACATACAGAGCAAACAGAATTCCAAAAGCTCGATATGGTGGAAACAGAAGAATTCGGGAACATGCTTATTTTAGACGGAATGGTGATGACAACGCAAAAAGATGAGTTCGTCTATCATGAAATGGTTGCGCACGTTCCGCTATTTACGCATCCGAATCCAGAAAACGTTCTTGTCGTTGGCGGTGGAGACGGCGGCGTCATTCGCGAAGTGTTAAAGCATCCAAGCGTGAAAAAAGCGACGCTTGTTGAAATTGACGGAAAAGTCATCGAGTATTCGAAAAAATACTTGCCAGAAATCGCTGGTCAATTAGACGATCCGCGTGTTGAAGTGAAAGTGGACGACGGCTTTATGCACATTGCGCAAAGCGAAAACGAATACGACGTCATTATGGTTGACTCGACAGAGCCAGTCGGTCCAGCGGTCAATCTATTTACAAAAGGGTTTTATGCAGGCATTGCGAAAGCGTTAAAAGAAGACGGCATTTTTGTTGCGCAAACAGACAATCCGTGGTTTAAAGCGGATTTAATTCGCACTGTTCAACGCGATGTGCGCGAAATTTTCCCGATTACACGTCTATATATCGCAAACATTCCAACGTATCCGAGCGGCATGTGGACGTTTACACTCGGTTCGAAAAAATATGATCCGCTTGAAGTAAGCGAAGAGCGCTTCCACGACATTGAAACGAAATACTATACAAAACAGCTTCATAAAGCGTGCTTCGTATTGCCGAAATTTGTTGAAGACTTAGTGAAGTAAGGGGAGAAAACGATGCGATTTGATGAAGCGTATTCTGGCAACGTATTTATTAAAAGCCATCCAAATTTTGAAGAAAGCCAAGCGGTTATTTATGGGATGCCAATGGACTGGACAGTTAGCTATCGCCCAGGCTCTCGCTTCGGTCCGGCGCGCATTCGTGAAGTGTCGATCGGGCTTGAGGAATACAGCCCGTATTTAGACCGTGAGCTCGATGAAGTGAAATATTTTGATGCGGGTGACATTCCTTTACCGTTCGGTAACGCGCAACGCAGTTTAGATATGATTGAACAGTTTGTCGATCGCATATTGGAAGCGGGAAAGTTTCCGCTCGGTCTTGGCGGCGAGCATTTAGTGTCTTGGCCGGTGATGAAGGCGGTATATAAAAAGTATCCCGATTTAGCGATTATTCATATGGATGCCCATACGGATTTGCGCGAGCATTATGAAGGCGAGCCGTTGTCGCATTCTACGCCAATTCGTAAAATTGCGGAACTCATTGGGCCGAAAAACGTATATTCTTTCGGTATTCGTTCAGGAATGAAAGAAGAATTTGAGTGGGCGAAACAAAACGGGATGTATATTGCGAAATTTGACGTGCTTGAACCGTTAAAAGAAGTGCTTCCAACGCTTGCAGGTCGTCCGGTATATGTTACGATCGACATTGACGTATTAGATCCAGCGCATGCGCCGGGAACAGGAACAGTCGATGCTGGCGGCATCACGTCAAAAGAACTATTAGCTGCGATTCACGCGATCGCTCGTTCCGATGTGCGCGTTGTCGGAGCAGATTTAGTCGAAGTGGCGCCGGTATATGACCACTCTGAACAAACAGCCAACACAGCAAGCAAGCTTGTACGCGAAATGCTTCTCGGTTGGGTGAAATAAAGACGAAAATCCCTGTCTGCGCGACAGGGATTTTTTTCATAAAAGTATTGCCAACGTCATACATTGAAAGTAACACTTACATAGTGTGAATGTTTGAAAGGAGGTGAGAAAAATGGGCATTCGATTAATTAAAATTTCTGCTGTTTATTTCGCAATCGGTGTCTGTTTAGGGCTTTATATGTCAATGACACACGTGTTTACATTTACGCCTGTTCATGTTCATATTAATTTACTCGGTTGGACAGCGTTAACGCTTGCTGGTATTTTATATCATTTATTCCCTCATATTGCGGAAACGAAAACAGCGAAAGCGCACTTTTGGCTTCATAACATCGGCTTACCGGCGATGATGATCGGCTTAGCGTTTGTCGTCTCTGGAAACGAAGCGTTCATTCCGCTTACAGCGCTCGGAGGCACGCTCGTTACGTTAGCGGTGCTAACGTTTGCATGGAATGTAGTAAAAAACTTAAAGCAGGCATAATGCGTTAGGCGGTCTCTAAAAAGAGGCCGCCTATTGCATGTATGCGACTCTTTTTCTATACTTAACTACAGTCACAACAACAGCGAGGGTGTGGGGAAGGTGAACGGAATACCGATACAACTAAAGCAAGTGACAGAAATTCGTGATGGTGTGCGAAAAGAAATTGTTGTCATCGAGGCAAATGGTTTATACTACTTAAAAGGAGATGCGACGTATGTGACGTTTGAAGAGACGCATGAAGGAGAAACGATTAAAAACGTCGTAAAAATCGCCAATGATGAAGTTGTCGTGCTTCGCTCTGGTGCCATTTCGATGCGCCATACGTTTCGTAAACAGTCGGAAACGATCGGCACGTACGAAAGCCCAGTGGCGCGCTGGGAAATGAAAACAAAAACAGAACAAGTGCTGTATCAGTATAACGAGAAAACGAAAAAAGGGCAGTTGTTTTTTTCTTACATACTTCACTTATCAGGGAAACATGTTGGTCGTCATGCGGTGACGATTTCGTTTAAGGAGGCAAAGCGATGAATATTGTTGAACAAATGAAACAAAAGTTAAAAGAAGAAATAAAAGAAGCGGTCATTCGTTCAGGGGTCGCGACAGAAGCAGACGTGCCAAGCATCATTTTAGAGACACCGAAAGATAAAGCGCACGGTGATTATTCAACAAATGTCGCCATGCAGTTAGCGCGCGTGGCGAAAAAGGCGCCACGTATGATTGCGGAAGACATCGTTCGTCATTTTAACGGTGAAGCTGTGTTCGTGAAAAAAGTAGACATTGCTGGACCAGGATTTATTAATTTTTACATGGACAATCGTTATTTAACAGAGCTCGTTCCCGCCATTTTACAAGCAGGGGACGCATACGGTGAAACAAACGTCGGTCAAGGTCAAAAAGTGCAAGTCGAGTTTGTTTCAGCAAACCCAACAGGTAGTTTACATTTAGGACATGCTCGTGGAGCAGCGGTTGGCGATTCATTATGCAACATTTTGAAAAAAGCAGGCTTTGATGTTACACGCGAATATTACATTAACGATGCCGGCAATCAAATTGCCAACTTAGCGAAATCGGTAGAAGCACGTTATTTTCAAGCGCTCGGAATCAAGAAAGATATGCCGGAAGATGGATATTTCGGTGAAGATATTATTGAATTAGGGAAAAAGCTAGCGGAAGAACATGGCGACAAATTTGTCGCGCTTGATGAACAAGAGCGGCTTCAGCTGTTCCGTGAGTACGGATTAGCGTTTGAAATGGATAAAATTAAAAAAGATTTAGCAGACTTCCGCGTCACATTTGACGTTTGGTATTCGGAGACGTCGCTTTATCATAACGGAAAAATCGATAAAGCGCTTGAAACGTTACGTGAAAAAGGCCATATTTATGAACAAGATGGCGCGACATGGTTCCGCTCGACGACATTCGGCGACGACAAAGACCGCGTGCTCATTAAGCAAGATGGAACGTACACATATTTATTACCAGATATCGCATACCATCAAGATAAACTTGAGCGCGGCTTTGAAAAAATTATTAACATTTGGGGAGCGGATCATCACGGTTATATTCCGCGCATGAAGGCGGCGATCGCTGCGCTCGGGTACGATCCGGATGTATTAGAAGTTGAAATTATTCAGCTCGTCAGTTTATATCAAAACGGTGAAAAAGTGCGCATGAGCAAGCGGACAGGAAAGGCGGTGACGTTGCGTGACTTAATGGAAGAAGTCGGATTAGACGCAACGCGCTATTTCTTCGCGATGCGCTCATCGGATACGCATTTAGATTTCGATATGGATTTAGCCGTATCGCAATCGAACGAAAACCCTGTGTATTATGCGCAATATGCCCATGCACGCGTATGCAGCATGCTTCGTCAAGGCGAGGAGCAAGGATGGCGTTATGACGGTGATTTGTCATTCACATACGAATTAGCGGAAAAAGAAATTGACTTATTGAAAAAGCTAGGGGAGTTTCCTTCCGCTGTGGCAGAGGCAGCTGTGAAACGTTCACCACATCGCATGACGAACTACATTTTTGATCTCGCATCGGCACTTCATAGTTTTTACAATGCGGAAAAAGTGCTTGATGCAGCGAACGTTGAAAAAAGCCGTGCCCGCCTAGCGCTCATGAAAGCGGTGCAAATTACATTAAAAAATGCTTTAGCGCTCGTTGGAGTACATGCGCCAGAAAAAATGTAATACGAAAGCCCTTCTCGGTCGAGAAGGGCTTTTTATAGTAATGGAGACAACATCGTTGCAACGGCTTCTTTGAAGCGATGAAGCCACGATTGCTTACGGAAATATTCCGCTGTCAACAATGTAGATGTGTCGATATCGCGAGCGATCGTTTGTTTCACATGTTGAATAAACGGTTTGTCATATATATAACAATTCATCTCGTAATTGATAAACAAACTGCGGCGATCGAAATTTGCGGTGCCGATATCACATATGTCATCATCAATGACGATCACTTTTGCATGGTAAAACCCGTTATAAAACTGATAAATATGAGCGCCTGCATGAAGAAGCTGACGAAAATAAGGGAATGAAGCTTCTTTCACAAACGGATGATCCGCTTGGATCGGTGCGATAACCGTTAGTTGCACCCCACGCTTCATCGCTTCCAAAAGAGCATTCATCATTTTTTTACTCGGGATAAAATACGGAGTACCGATGACGATCTCCCGTTTGGCGTGCTTGATGAGCTCAATAAACTCCTCTTCCAAATACGCCCCGTTTGTCGGAAGAAATCGATGTTTCACCGCTCCTTTTTGAAGAGATGGGAAATATCGTTCATCATCTCCAAACGATTGCCCCGTTGCTTCTTTCCAATCTTCTGCGAACTGCCGTTGTAAATCAGCCACCCCTTCCCCCGTTATTTTTAAATGATAGTCGCGCCAATGGCCAAACTTCGGATCTTGACCGATATATTCTTTTCCGACGTTAAACCCGCCTAAATAGCCGATTTTTCCGTCAATGACAGTAATTTTGCGATGATTTCGCTCGTTTAGCTTATAGAAAAAAAACGGCAATGTCGGACGGTTCGCAAAGGCGAATTGCCCGCCTTTTTGTCGAAGGGAAGACGGTAGTCCAAAACTTCCGACCCAATCGACGAGCAGACGCACTTCTACCCCTTCATTTACCTTTTGTTCAAGTAAAGAAAAAAAGCGTTGTCCCATTTCATCATTGCGTACGATATAAAATAAAATGTGAATATGATGTTTTGCTCGTTCTAACTCTGCAAAGTAATCATCGAACAGCGTTTCACCCGTCGTAAATAGCGTGATATCGCTTTGTCGTTCGACGCCGATTTTTTTCCGTGCGGCATTTTTTGCAACTTTGTCTCCCCATTTATAATCAAGTAAAAGAAGAAACAATAAAATGATAACAATGACGAGCCAGCGCATGTCTTCACTCCTTTCGTTGTCGTAGTTTCCCCAAAAAGAAAATAAAAAATGAGAAAAAATATTGACTGAATGCTCATTCATTATATAATGAAAGTAAGTTTGTTCAGAAAATTTATTTTATTTTTACAACAAAGGGGGAAGGGTATTGTGCTTTGGTTGAACTGGATCGCTTTTTTACTTGTGACAGCGTACGCCGTTCATTTATTCGTGTATCTCGTGAAAACGCGCATCGCTTATATTCAATTAGGGAAAAAAGTAGAGTTTGATGGAAAAGTAAAAGAGCGTCTGCAAAACATATGGGTGAACGTCTTTGGACAAAAAAAGCTGTTAAAAGACAAAAAAAGCGGCATTATCCACGTTAT
Source organism: Anoxybacillus gonensis (assembly GCF_001187595.1). Taxonomy (GTDB): domain Bacteria; phylum Bacillota; class Bacilli; order Bacillales; family Anoxybacillaceae; genus Anoxybacillus; species Anoxybacillus gonensis. The sequence continues at coordinate 2,680,525 of NZ_CP012152.1, read as the reverse complement.
GTTCTTTTACGGCTTTATTCTCGTACAGTTTGGTGCCATTGATTTCATCATTAAAGGGCTTGTCCCAGGGGCGCACTTACCGCTCGGACCACTATATCCAGCGTTTACGTTTTTTCAAGAAATTGTAACATTACTTATTTTAGTGGCTGTTTTATGGGCGTTTTATCGCCGTTACATCGAAAAGCTTGTTCGTTTAAAACGAGATTTTAAAGCAGGGCTTGTCCTTATTTTTATCGGTGGACTCATGCTTTCCGTGCTGTTCGGTAACGGTATGGGACGCATTTGGCATAACGAAGGAACATCATGGAGCGAACCTGTCGCTTCTGCGATTGCACTTGCGTTTAGTTGGGTAGGAGAAACAGGAGCAGCTGTATTGTTTTTTGTCGCTTGGTGGGTGCACTTGCTTATTTTATTAACGTTTTTAGTGTACGTGCCACAATCCAAACATGCGCATTTAATCGCTGGACCAGTGAACGTCTTTTTCAGTCGATTAACGAGACCGAAGCTTGAGAAAATCAATTTTGA
>NZ_CP012152.1:205000-217500 GCF_001187595.1 Anoxybacillus gonensis | reverse complement strand
ATAAAATGTAAGCCATAGATAAAAACGTCGTTAAGCCTGCAATAATCTCTCTCTTATAATTTGTACCAAGCTCATCAAATTGGAAATACTTCTTAATCAATTTCAGTCCCTCCATATGTTGTTAATAAAAAGAAAAACGCTTCTAGCAAACTACCAGAAGCGTTGACTATGATGCATAATGCACAGAACATAGAGAGGAACCAAGCAGATTCCTCTCCCCCACATTACACATCGTAGTCAAGCTATTTACGGTAGCTTGGTAGAGACTCTCGAGCCATATTCTCGAGATTATACGATGTATCCTCTATTTATTTTACACATACATTCTATCAAGCACATCCGACAAAGTCAAGATAAAAAACGAACATTTTTTATATAAAAAAACTTTTTGTTCGTTTTTTACTCCCATTCGATCGTTGCTGGTGGTTTGCTTGTAATATCATACACAACGCGGTTGACGTGAGGTACTTCATTAACAATACGCGTTGAAATGACTTCAAGCACATCCCAAGGAATACGTGCCCAGTCTGCTGTCATGCCATCAATTGATGTCACTGCACGAATACCGACCGTATAATCGTACGTACGAGCATCTCCCATCACTCCTACGCTACGAATGTCAGGGAGGACGGTGAAGTATTGCCAAATATCACGATCAAGACCTGCTTTTTTAATTTCTTCACGCAAAATGGCATCCGATTCACGAACGATATCTAACTTTTCTTCTGTCACTTCACCTAACACCCGAATACCAAGTCCTGGTCCTGGGAACGGCTGACGCCATACGATCTCATCCGGAATCCCTAATTCTGTACCAAGGGCACGTACTTCATCTTTAAACAGCGTGTTTAGCGGCTCAATTAATTTAAATTTCATATCTTCAGGTAAGCCGCCGACATTATGATGTGATTTAATGGTTTGAGCTGTTGCCGTTCCGCTCTCAATAATATCCGTGTAAAGTGTACCTTGTACTAAAAACTCAATGCCATCCAACTTTGCTGCTTCATCGTCAAACACGTAAATAAACTCATTCCCGATAATTTTCCGTTTTTGCTCCGGATCACTTACACCTTTTAATTTATTTAAAAACCGCTCTTTTGCGTCTACTTTAATGACGTTCATATGGAATCCTTCACGGAACGTTTTCATAACGCTTTCCGCTTCTCCTTTGCGAAGTAAGCCGTGATCCACAAAAATACACGTCAACTGATCACCAATAGCACGATGGACGAGAACAGCTGCTACCGATGAATCAACACCGCCACTTAAAGCGCAAAGTACTTTTTTATCGCCGACAAGCTCACGAATTTTACGAACTTCGTGATCGATAAAACTTCCCATTGTCCAGTCGCCTTTGCACTCACAAACATGAAACACAAATCGTTTTAATAGCTCATTTCCATATACGGAATGGCGCACTTCTGGATGAAACTGAACGGCGTAAAACTTTCTCGTTTCATCACTCATCGCGGCAATTGGGCAAGATGGGCTTGTTGCATCAACAGTGAACCCTTCCGGTGTTTTTGTCACTAAATCCCCATGACTCATCCAAACAATTTGTTCTGTCGGTAAGTCACTAAACAGTCGAGAAACGCGTTGCACCGCAATCGTTGCTTTTCCATATTCTCGGTGGGTCGCTTTTTCCACTTTTCCACCTAAATGATGCGTCATTAACTGCATTCCATAACAAATGCCTAAAATCGGAATGCCTAACTCAAAAATGGCCGGATCGCACGTAAATGCTTGTTCGTCATATACACTATTTGGGCCACCTGAAAAGACAATTCCTTTTACGTTCATTTGTTGAATTTGCTCCGCTGTAATCGTATGTGGATGCAGCTCACTGTACACACCAAACTCACGAATACGGCGTGTAATTAACTGATTGTACTGACTCCCGAAATCTAAAACGACGATCATTTCCTGCTGACTCAAACAAAATCACCCCATCTACATATAATAAAAAAAGCTAGCATTCATACCCCCGCATAAAAAAACGAAGGCAGAATTCTAGCAATATAGAACACTGCCTTCGTAGTCGGGTCATTTACGGTGTCCCGGTAGAGACTCTCGAACCATATTATCGAGGATATACGAAGGTGCGCATCTTAAATTTTAGTCCATTCTACCAACTCTATTCCTCATCGGTCAAGATGCCATCTTTTTTATTAAATTTTCTAACAATTAACAACGATATGTAGCTTGCATATGATATATGAACAAAAAATTGTAGGAGAATGCACATGAATCAACCGAAAGCGCTGATCGGTTCATTTATTCAAGCGGTAGGTACTGTCACTTCGGCCGTCGGAAGCATCCCTTCTTTAAGCGATAAAAAACAGTTTGCTCTTGATTTATGGGGAAACGTGCTGCAAGCAACAGGAAACGCCCTAGAGGCAGATGCTGAAACATCCGATACATTAGGTGTATATGGAAACGAAATTCAAGCTATCGGGAACATCACCGTTATCGCTGGACTACTAAACAAAGAGGGAAATAGATTAGAAATTACAGGAAACTGGTTGCAGTCCTTAGGGGGACTTATTTCGTTTTCAGATGATTGGGGGGATAAACATTCATCCGCACTAAACCCAATCGGAAATTTACTTCAAGCGATCGGCAACGCCTTGCAGGCCATCGGCGGTATATATGAAGAAAGAGGAAATAAAACCGAAGGACAGTCGCTCGGCATCGTTGGATCATGGGTTCAAGCTATTGGATCTATTCTTTGTTTTTTAAGTCAACTAGAAAGAAAAGCGCAAAGCGCCCCAATTTCGCCTAAAGTCAGCCCGCATCCTGCGGGCAACGGCGAAATGTCGCCATCCTTGGCTCCGCGAAGAGCGCACAAGCCCCACCGAGGAGGCTTGTCGCCGCCGCAGTGTGGGGCGGAGCGACTCGAGCCGATGGCGCTTGGAGCTAGACATCAATTAAAAAAAGACTACCCCTCTTCCAATGGGGTAGTCTTTGTATGATTACATCATGCCGCCCATGTCAGGCATGCCAGGTGTGCCTTTATTTTCTTCTGGCTTATCCGCAACGACTGCTTCTGTTGTTAAGAACATAGCGGCAACAGATGCTGCGTTTTGAAGCGCAGAACGAGTAACTTTTGTTGGGTCAACAATACCCGCTTCGATCATGTCAACCCACTCGCCAGTTGCTGCGTTGAAGCCAACGCCAGGTTTTTCTGTTTTTAAGCGCTCTACGATGACAGAGCCTTCTAAACCAGCGTTTTGTGCGATTTGACGAACTGGCTCTTCGATCGCACGAAGAACGATTTTCACACCAGTTGCTTCGTCGCCTTCCGCTTCAATAGCCGCAACTTTGCTGTATACGTTCATTAACGCTGTACCACCGCCGGCAACGATACCTTCTTCAACTGCCGCACGTGTTGCGTTCAATGCGTCTTCAATGCGTAATTTGCGCTCTTTCAATTCAGTTTCAGTTGCAGCACCGACTTTAATAACCGCAACGCCACCAGCTAATTTTGCTAAGCGCTCTTGTAATTTTTCACGGTCAAATTCAGAAGTTGTTTCTTCTAATTGAGCGCGGATTTGGTTGATGCGTGCTTGAATGTCTTCTGCACGACCAGCGCCACCAACAATTGTTGTATGTTCTTTTGTTACAACAACTTTCGCTGCACGACCAAGTGAAGCAATTGTTGTTGATTTCAATTCACGACCTAATTCTTCTGTGATGACTTCACCGCCTGTTAAGATCGCGATATCTTGAAGCATCGCTTTACGACGGTCACCGAAGCCAGGCGCTTTTACTGCAACTGCTGTGAATGTACCGCGAAGTTTGTTTACAACTAATGTTGCAAGCGCTTCGCCTTCTACATCTTCAGCAATGATTAATAATGGTTTACCTTGTTGAACAACTTGTTCTAATACAGGAAGAAGTTCTTGAATGCTTGAAACTTTTTTATCTGTAATTAAGATGTATGGATTTTCTAATACAGCTTCCATTTTGTCAGAATCCGTAATCATGTATGGAGATACATAACCACGGTCAAATTGCATACCTTCCACAACATCTAATTCTGTTGTGAAGCCTTTAGACTCTTCTAATGTAATTACGCCGTCTTTTCCAACGCGTTCCATTGCTTCTGCGATTAATTGACCAACTTCTTCGTCAGCCGCAGAAATCGCTGCAACTTGAGCGATTGAGTCTTTGCCTTCAATTGGTTTAGAGATTGCTTTTAATTCTTCTACTGCAACAGCAACAGCTTTTTCAATACCTTTGCGAATACCCATTGGGTTCGCACCAGCTGTTACGTTTTTCAATCCTTCACGAATCATCGCTTGCGCTAATACAGTCGCTGTTGTTGTACCGTCACCGGCAACATCGTTTGTTTTGCTTGCTACTTCCGCAACAAGCTTCGCACCCATATTTTCAAACGGATCTTCTAATTCGATTTCTTTTGCGATTGTTACACCGTCATTTGTAATTAATGGAGAACCAAATTTTTTCTCTAATACAACGTTACGACCTTTTGGACCTAATGTTACTTTTACTGCATCAGCTAATTTATCTACACCGCGTAACATCGCACGACGAGCTTCTTCGCTGAATTTAATTTCTTTTGCCATACATCTTACCCCCTTGATGATAATTTTTGTTAAGTATTTTTGTATGCTTTATATGTTATCAGGCGAACGATTAACCAATCACAGCTAAAATGTCGCTTTCACGTAAGATTAAGTATTCTTTTCCATCATATTTTACTTCTGTACCCGCATATTTTGAGAAGATGATGCGGTCACCAACGCTTACTTCTGGAGCTACGCGCTCACCATTGTCAAGAACGCGACCTGAACCAACTGCAACAACTTTTCCTTCTTGTGGTTTTTCTTTCGCTGTGTCTGGTAAAACAATTCCGCTCGCTGTTTTTTCTTCAGTTTGAATTAATTCAATGACAATACGATCACCTAGTGGCTTCAACACGGCAAACGACCTCCTTAATTAGATTTTCGTTCCGTTATTAGCACTCATCATCATTGAGTGCTAACACACTTATTATATTAATGAACTTTTTTCAATTTTGCAAGTAGGAAGTTAAAAATTTTTCACTAAATCTTTCCCTTTTTCATTATGTCTTTCCTTTCGAAATTCATACAAAAAATATGGTAAAATGAAAAAGTACTCATTTTGTCAAAAGGGGTTGAACACGTGAAAAAGCAATATTGGTATGTCATTATTACATACATCGCCATGCAGTTATCTAGTTTAATTGGCGTTCCTTTGCTTGCACATAGCGGATTTGTTGACGCATCAAATAAAGAAGTCGCCCTATCCATTGCCTCAGGTTATTGGGCTGTCATTAGCTTCTCGATCGCTTTTCTTTTCGTTCTTTATTTCATGAGAGAAGATATGAAATATTCGTACGATCGCCATCAAGCATCTATCGGAACGTCAATTTTTTGGGGAATTGGCGGGTTCTTTCTTGCCCTTTTCTCTCAAGGCATCGCAGCAAATATTGAGATGCACGTATTTGGCGTCGAGATGGGGTCCGAAAATACGAGACGCATTGTTGAGATGGTGAAGCTAACACCAGCGCTTATGCTCGTCACTTCGATCGTCGGACCGATTTTAGAAGAAATCATTTTTCGAAAAATTATTTTTGGAACGCTGTATCAAAAATATAACTTTTTCTTATCAGCAACTGTCAGTTCCCTTTTATTTGCTGTCGTTCATTTAGAGTTTGAACATTTGCTTCTTTATGCAACGATGGGATTTGTATTTGCTTTCTTATATGTGAAAACAAAGCGTATTCTCGTTCCTATTGCAGCACATGTACTGATGAATACATTTGTCGTTGCTATTCAAACGTTATTTGCTGAAGAAATTGAAAAGATAATGAAAGAAGCAGAACAAATGCAATTCGTGATTTGGAGGCTGTTTTCATGAAGTCTGAGCCGTTGTTTTACTTTTTGATGGGCATTTTATTCACTTATTTTGCTGTTGATAGTGCTGACGATGGCATTTGGGACGTCACAACGATGCTATTTATTCTTATTGCTACATTAGATTTTGGCACCGCTATTCGTTCTTTATTGAAAAAAACCTCCCGCTCGTAAATGGGAGGTTTACTCATTTCCGTAATGTTTTAAAAAGTAAACAAGTGACTGCAATTCGACCGCTAAATCAATATGATGAACACGAATGTGTTCAGGTACATGCAGACGAGCAGGCGTGAAGTTTAAAATCCCTTTAATGCCTTTTTGGACAAGCCGATCGGTAATCGGTTGGGCAACTTGGGCTGGAACGGTTAAAATGGCTACCGTAATCCCACCTAGTTTTTCTTCCAATTCATCTAAATGATAAACAGGCACTCCTCCGACTTCCGTTCCTACTTTATCTGGATCTACATCGAATGCCATCACAATTTTCGTATTATTGTTTTTGCTAAAATTGTAATTTAAAAATGCCGTACCTAAATTACCGACACCGAACAACGCTACTTCTGTCGTTTCATCTTGATCCAACGTTTTTCTGAAAAACGACAGCAAATAATTTACATTATAACCGTATCCTTTTTTTCCAAGCGCACCAAAGTATGAAAAATCACGGCGAATCGTTGCTGAATCGACTTTTACGGCTTCACTTAACTCCGCTGAAGATACACGCTGCTTTCCTGATGCATGCAAGTTTTTCAAAAAACGATAATACAACGGTAGTCGCTTTGCGGTCGCCTGCGGAATTTTTGGTTGTTCATTATTCACGAGTCAATCCCCCACATTTCCTTTCACAAATAGTTAGCGCTTTCATTTTTCTCTCCTATACGTCTGAAAAGTTCTCCCCACTTTTAAACTATACACTATTTTTTTCATTCTGTCTTTCCTTTGTACCCTTTATTATTATTTTTGTCAAATTTGTTATTCGCACACTAGTGTTGCCGAACATCAAGAAAGTACGTTACACTATCAAAAGAAGATTGAGGTGAAAAATGATGATCATTTTACAAGTAAATCAACTATCCAAATCATATGGGGCGGAACAAGTTTTATCAGACATTAAGCTTGAAATACAAGAAAAAGACCGTATCGCGTTAGTTGGAAGAAATGGTGCAGGAAAATCGACATTATTAAAAATCATTGCCGGCCAATTGTCATATGACACAGGGGAAGTGATTAAACCGAAACACGTAACAATTGGCTACTTAGATCAATATACTGGTTTGCACGCCCATCACTCCATTTGGGAAGAAATGCTCAATGTGTTTGCCCCGCTTCAACAAATGGAAAAACAATTGCGTGACCTAGAACAACAAATGAGCTTGCACGGTGCCGACTATGAGCGCTTACTTGAGCATTACGACCGTTTACAAACGGAATTTAAAGAAAAAGGTGGCTATCAATATGAAGCCGATATTCGTTCTGTGCTTCATGGCCTCCGCTTTTCTCAGTATGACTACACAACAAAAGTATCCACGTTAAGCGGTGGACAGCGAACGCGGCTAGCGCTCGGCAAACTGCTTCTAGCTAAACCAGATTTGTTGATTTTAGACGAACCAACAAACCATTTAGATATGGAAACATTGCAATGGCTTGAACAATATTTAAAAAATTATGATGGGGCCATTCTTATCGTCTCACACGATCGCTATTTTCTTGACCAAATCGTGACACAAGTGTATGAATTATCACGCACAAAAATAAAAAAATACGTTGGAAACTATACAAGTTATTTACAGCAACGGGCGGAACAATTTGAACAACAATTGAAACTGTACGAAAAACAACAAGAAGAAATTTCAAAATTGAAAGATTTTATTCAACGAAATATTGCCCGTGCATCGACAACAAAGCGAGCTCAAAGCAGAAGAAAACAACTAGAAAAAATGAATATCATTGAAAAGCCGCTCGGTGATGAAAAATCGGCATCGTTTCGCTTCGAAATTGAACGCCCAAGCGGAAATGACGTATTAACAGCTACCAATTTAGCCATTGGTTATGATCAAATCATCGCAACAAACCTCTCATTTCGTGTCACTCGCGGTGATAGCATCGCACTTATTGGGCCAAATGGAATTGGAAAATCGACTCTTTTAAAAACGATCATTAAGCAACTCCCTGTAAAACATGGGGAACTACGCTACGGAACAAATGTACAAATTGGGTATTACGATCAAGAACAAGCTCAATTAACATCGAACAAACGTGTCATCGATGAACTATGGGATGAAGATCGATTAAAGACGGAAAAAGAAATTCGCACGATTCTCGGAAACTTTTTATTTTCTGGTGACGATGTATTGAAGCCAGTGCAAACATTAAGCGGCGGTGAAAAAGCCCGGCTCGCTCTCGCCAAACTAATGATGAAAAAAGCCAACGTATTAGTGTTAGACGAACCGACAAACCATTTAGATTTAGACAGCAAAGAAGTGCTAGAACAAGCGCTTATTGAATACCCAGGAACAATTATCTTCGTTTCCCACGACCGTTATTTTATTAACAAAATCGCAACAAAAATATACGAGTTATCCACAGACGGTCTCATTGAATATTTAGGGGACTACGATTATTACGTGGCGAAAAAAGCAGAGCTACTCGAACTTGGACAAATCGCTCAAGAGACAACAACGGACGAATCATCGTCACTAAAACGCTCATATGAAGAAGAAAAAGAACGAAAAAAATTAGAGAGACAACGAAAACGAAAAATAGAGCAGCTAGAAATAGAAATGGAACAACTCGAGCAACAAATTGCAACGTATGAACAACAATTATATGATCCTTCCTGCTACAACAACTATGAAAAAGCCCGAGATACACAAGCGAAAATTGAACAACTGAAACAAAAATTCGATGAATTATTCGAACAATGGGAACTTTTACAACAATAATGATGAGCTAGCTCCATTTGTGGACTAGCTCATCTTTTTACACAAACATATCCACAGAAAAAACATCTAAATATAAGTTATTCACGCACTTTTCCACATTATCCACAATACAATTAAAAAATTTGTCTATTTCTTTGTGGTTAACTCGTTATGATAAAATAACATATAGTACACGTTTTCCACATTATCCACAAACATGTGGATAAAATAATCCACAAAAAAATGCCCCTGTTCACAGGGACACGGACTACAACAGTAGACTTGGATTCGCATTTAACGCCATGGTCGCGCGCTTTCCTTGTTGAAATAATACTGTCCCAGCTGCCGCAATCATCGCCGCATTATCTGTACAAAGGGACAATGGCGGAATGACAAGTTCTACCTCTGGTAATTGCTCAACTTGTTTTTGTAATTGTGTGCGCAATCCTTCATTTGCTGCGACACCACCAGCTAGCAATATTTGTTTCACGTCGTAATGCGCAGCTGCTTGTATCGTTTTTCCTACTAATACTTCAACAACACTTGTCTGAAAACTTGCTGCCATATCTTCAGGCAAAATTGTTTCTCCACGCTGTTTTGCATTGTGCAACGTATTAATGACCGCTGATTTTAATCCACTAAAACTAAAATCATACGAACCTTCTTCTAACCACACACGAGGCAAATCAACGGTCGGTTTTCCTTGTTTGGCCAAACGATCAATATGAGGACCTCCCGGATAAGGTAACTGTAACGCGCGTGCAACTTTGTCATACGCTTCCCCAGCCGCATCGTCTCGCGTCTCACCAATGACTTCAAACACTCCATGCTCTTTCATATAAATGAGCTCGGTATGCCCTCCTGACACAACAAGAGCTAATAGCGGAAATTTCATTTCTTGTACAAGTTGATTTGCATAAATATGCCCTGCGATATGATGCACACCAACAAGAGGAATGCGATGCGCAAAAGCTAATGCTTTCGCAGCGTTCACACCAATCAATAGCGCTCCAACTAATCCCGGACCTTCTGTTACCGCAATTGCATCAATTTCGCTAACATCCATATTTGCCTGCTTCATCGTTTCTTCTAACACGAGCGTGATTTGCTCAACATGGTGACGCGATGCAATTTCAGGAACGACCCCACCAAATCGTTGATGACTTTCCATTTGTGAGGAAACAACGTTAGCTACAATTTCACGTCCATTTTTCACAATGGCAGCTGCTGTTTCATCACAGCTTGTCTCAATTCCAAGCACAAATATATCTTTTTCACTCATAATTTCACCCACATTACTAATGCATCTTCTTGGTTATCTGAATAGTATCGCTTACGAATACCGCCATTTAAAAAGCCAAGCTTTCGATATAATGATTGTGCAACGGTATTCGACACCCGCACTTCCAATGTCATCGTTTGGGCTCCTTCTTCTCTCGCTAACGCCATCGCCTGTTTCATTAGCGCTTCTCCTAATTTTTTACCACGAAATTCCGGCAACACCGCAATGTTTGTAATATGCGCTTCATCCATCACTAACCACATGCCACAATAACCAATAATTTGTCCATCATGCTCCATCACAATGTAACGAGCATATCGATTATTTATCAACTCTTGATAAAAGGAAGAACGACTCCATGGGAGCGTAAATGAAAGCTGTTCGATTTCCACAATGCGATCGAGATCTTGAAGCGTCATAAACCGAAAAGAAACATTCACTTATCATTCCGTCCTTTCTTGCTGACGAGCAAGCCAATTCGCTTCCGCCTCTGCTAAACGAATATAGTTTGGCACAAATGTATGAATGTCTTCCGGCTCGCGATTTATTCCTAACCACGCGAGCTCACTTGGACGTGGATTGTGAAGTGTCGCTGGAGCTACTTGAACACGATCTAGCGTTTCAACAAATGTTGCTTCATGTAGCGAACTATCGTTTCCAACTAATAAAATCGGTTCATTATATGCTTTTAATTCATTTGCCCACTCTGTAGCTAAAATGACTTGATCAGCTACGATCGATTGCACGCAATCTCCTTCCACTTTGTAAAGACCTGTATAAATTTGTCCTCGCCGCGCGTCCATTAACGGAACAACGAGACCTTGAAAATATTTTGCGCTTGCTGCCATCACTTCTAAACTTGATACGCCGACAAGCGGAATATTTAGCGTCCAAGCAAGCGTTTTAGCAATTGTCACCCCAATGCGAACACCTGTATATGATCCAGGGCCTTTCGCAACAACAATTCGCTCAAGATCTTTTGGACTCATGTCACATTCTTGAAGCAGTGCCTCAATCGCAGGCATGACTCGTATCGAATGATTTTTTTTCAAATTTGTAATGATTTCCCCTTTAACAATTTGTCCATCAACAACAGCGATCCCCATAACAAATGTCGATGTATCAATGGCTAACACTTTCATCGCTAAAAATCTCCTTACATAACTGTTCATAACGTTGACCAATTGGAGAAAAATGAATAATTCGACTTTCTCCATCAGCATGGTGAATAGTAATATGTAAACGTTCAGTTGGTAAATATGGCTCAATGACATGCGCCCATTCGACAACTGTTACACCATCACCGAAAAAATATTCATCAAAACCTAAATCTTCTTCACTTTCTGCTAAACGATATACATCCATATGATACAAAGGAAGACGCCCTTCGTATTGTTTAATAATATTAAAAGTCGGGCTGCTGACATTGCGGTTAATTCCTAATCCTTTTGCTAGTCCTTTCGTAAACGTTGTTTTTCCTGCTCCTAAATCACCTTCTAACGTAATAACGTCTTGTGGCTGAACGTACCGAGCAAGTTTCATTGCTAATGCGAACGTATCTTCAGGATGATGTGATACATATTCATATGTTTTCATCGTTCATTCCCCTAATTAAATAAAATCAACATACAAAAAAGACCTTAGGATCGCTCTCCTAAGGAAATGCTACACATATAAGTGTACACGAAAACAAAACATAAAGCAAAAAAGGCATAAAAAAATACGAAACTTATATCGTTTCGTTTCATTGGTTGCGGGGGCAGGATTTGAACCTGCGACCTTCGGGTTATGAGCCCGACGAGCTACCTGGCTGCTCCACCCCGCGATGATAGGAATAGAAACATATTTAGTGAAACACATCGAAACAATTGGCCGTCCCGCTCTCTGTAAGTTTAATCAAGTAGCAACTCGAGCGGTACGCTGATGTAATTTCTAGGATGTGGATTCGTTCGTGCTCCACCCCAACATCAAACTAATTTTCTTGATAAATACAATAATGCCCGGCAACGTCCTACTCTCGCAGGCGGTGTCCCGCCAACTACCATCGGCGCTGGAGAGCTTAACTTCCGTGTTCGGGATGGGAACGGGTGTGACCTCTCCGCCATCGTCACCGAGCAATATGATGAAGGATTATTCCCTCAAAACTAGATAACAGGTTTTGTGTAGTCGCCTACGCTTTTCTTGTGTGTTTAGTTAAGTCCTCGATCGATTAGTATCCGTCAGCTGCACGTGTCGCCACGCTTCCACCTCGGACCTATCTACCTTGTCATCTTCAAGGGATCTTACTCGCTTGACGCGATGGGAAATCTCATCTTGAGGGGGGCTTCACGCTTAGATGCTTTCAGCGCTTATCCCTTCCGCACATAGCTACCCAGCTGTGCCCCTGGCGGGACA